>NZ_JBPXRQ010000040.1:0-41090 GCF_051842895.1 Cytobacillus sp. Hm23 | reverse complement strand
TCCGGGAGCAAGCTCCCTTTGGTTCGCTCGACTTGCATGTATTAGGCACGCCGCCAGCGTTCGTCCTGAGCCAGGATCAAACTCTCCAATAAAGTTTGATTGCTCATTTGTTCAAAAAATTAACGTTGACGCTTTTGTTTTGTTTAGTTTTCAAAGAACATTTTTTGTTGCTATCGCTCAGAAGCGACTTTACTAATATAACATCTTGTTCATTGTGATGTCAATATCTTTTTTTGTTTTTTTGGAGCGGGTGATGAGAATCGAACTCACGACATCAGCTTGGAAGGCTGAGGTTTTACCACTAAACTACACCCGCTTATATATTATTTTATAATGGTCGGGAAGACAGGATTTGAACCTGCGACCCCATGGTCCCAAACCATGTGCTCTACCAAGCTGAGCTACTTCCCGTATCATGGGATTGGAGTCAAATTTCGTTTGAAATTAACTGGCGCGCCCGAAAGGAGTCGAACCCATAACCTTCTGATCCGTAGTCAGACGCTCTATCCAATTGAGCTACGGGCGCTAATTAAATCAGCAACTTTTATATAATAACACCATTCAAATATAATTGCAAGTGTTTTTTTGGTGCGGTCGAGAGGACTCGAACCTCCACGGGGTCTCCCCCACTAGGCCCTCAACCTAGCGCGTCTGCCATTCCGCCACGACCGCATAAAAAAATAATCATTGGTGCGGGTGAAGGGACTTGAACCCCCACGTCACAAGGACACTAGATCCTAAGTCTAGCGCGTCTGCCAATTCCGCCACACCCGCGTATATATGGTGAGCCATGGAGGACTCGAACCTCCGACCCTCTGATTAAAAGTCAGATGCTCTACCAACTGAGCTAATGGCTCGTAAACATAAAAGTAAAACTAAAAGATTTTTTTAAAAAAACTAGACACCCAAATCCCTACATGTATACTCATGATGTTTTCGATTTGTGCGCAGTGGTTTTGCTCCGACGAATACTCGGCCGTGCTCTACCAACTGAGCTAATGCCTAATAACATAAAAATTAACAATGGCTGGGCTAGCTGGATTCGAACCAGCGCATGACGGAGTCAAAGTCCGTTGCCTTACCGCTTGGCTATAGCCCAATAATATTTAGATATATTGTTATGGATCTTTGTAATTGAGATCTCCATAAGTAGTATGCTTAATTCTTGTTATTACATACGTAGAACAGTATATAGCTGGCGGTCCCGACGGGAATCGAACCCGCGATCTCCTGCGTGACAGGCAGGCATGTTAACCGCTACACCACGGGACCTAATAATTTATAATAAATGGTGGAGGATGACGGGATCGAACCGCCGACCCCTTGCTTGTAAGGCAAGTGCTCTCCCAGCTGAGCTAATCCTCCCTATGATGATAGCGAAACTTCACTCATCATGAGTTAAGAAATGGGAGGCGAGTATTTAATATGCGTTTGCACATTAAACTTCCTCACATCCCATAAATAATATATGACCCGTACGGGATTCGAACCCGTGTTACCGCCGTGAAAGGGCGGTGTCTTAACCACTTGACCAACGGGCCTAGAAACAACTGGTCACTGGCGGAGAAGGAGGGATTTGAACCCTCGCGCCGCTTACGCGACCTACACCCTTAGCAGGGGCGCCTCTTCAGCCACTTGAGTACTTCTCCTTGGCTCCACAGGCAGGATTCGAACCTGCGACCGATCGGTTAACAGCCGATAGCTCTACCACTGAGCTACTGTGGAATAAATGTCAACTCTTCATATTATATTCAGCTATACAATCGTTGTCAAGACTATGATAGGCTATTATCTGTCATCTTACATCAGCGACGCTTTTATAATTTATCACGATTTCTATTTTAAGTCAAGCAATCTTATTTTCCCTCTACATTGACCACATACATATTTATTCATATCCATTCTTTTTTTTCGCATATATTGTTTTTGACACTTTATGCATTCATAAATATATTCATATTTCTTGTTTTTTGTAGCAGCCTGAATA
Organism: Cytobacillus sp. Hm23; assembly: GCF_051842895.1. Lineage (NCBI taxonomy): Bacteria > Bacillati > Bacillota > Bacilli > Caryophanales > Bacillaceae > Cytobacillus > Cytobacillus sp. Hm23. Next base: position 39,103 of record NZ_JBPXRQ010000040.1, on the reverse strand, counting down.
GGTTTACAGAACCTCGGAGCGTTAACTAATGTAAGAAGTTGTTTAAAATCTCTATCCCTATGCTTATACCCCTTACCTTCAATATGAAGATGGTAATGACATAGCTCATGTTTAATTACATCGATCAAATCACTTATCCCATGTTCTTGATAATACTTTACATTCAATTCAATGTTATGAGATTTTAGCAAATATCTCCCACCAGTAGTTCGTAGCCTATTATTAAATACGGCCTTATGTCTAAATGGCTTACCAAAGGATAACCGGGATACTTCTTCTACTAAATCCTGAAGTTGACGATCGTCCATTACTATTCCTCCTTATTCTCAACAATAAGTTCACCAATTACTTAGAAAATGAAACCTAACAAGCTATTATTGCATAAAATAAATACTACACATACAAATTCGTTTCATCTACAATCTAAACTATTTTCTTGTTGCTTTTCGTAATATGGACTAAACACGAATATAATTTTCGTTCGTCTTAAGACTATAAAAACCATATCATACACATATGAAAAGTATCTTTAACAATGGCGACCTCATAAAGTCTCCATCTAGCGCTGTTCCATTTAATAGGCTCTTTTCGTAAACATTGTTGCTATTTTTAATAAAAACGGACAGTATGAAAAGTCTTATGAACTCTAAATAATTGTAAAAGTTGAAAAGATGCCACGGCCGCTATGTTTATACGTGCTTATATATTAGAACAAAAAACAACAATCAATACGAAAACAGCCATTTAATATAAGAAGAAAACATCATCTAAAATTAAGGAGGGTATAGTTATGCCAACTTGGTTTAAAAACCAAATACAAAAGGCTTATTATGAAAAAAACTCCTATCAAATTAGGCTTCTTAACCAATGCTGGTTTTTTTACAGAAAAAACACTACTAATTAAATAGCAGTGTTTTATACATTTATTAATTTGCACCTAACATCGTTAAGGAAACTCTTCCTTTCTTCTCATCAACATCATCAACCCATACTGTTACAACATCACCAACAGCCACAACATCCAGTGGATGCTTAACAAACCGGTTACTTAGCTTTGAAATATGAACTAGGCCATCTTGCTTAACTCCAATATCAACAAACGCGCCAAAGTCTACTACATTACGAATTGTCCCTTGTAATTCCATACCTTTTTCTAAATCTTCTAGTTGCAATACGTCTTTCTTTAATAATGGCGTTGGCAAATCATCTCTAGGATCTCTTTCTGGACGTTTAAGAGCTTCAACAATATCCTTCAACGTTAATTTACCAACACTTAATTCTACTGACATCTCATCTATTGATACATTACCCATCGCTTGAATTAATTCACCTGACCCTATTTGGTCAATTGTTAATCCAAGCCTCTCAAGTAACAACCTTGTTATTTCATAACTTTCGGGGTGAATACTCGTCCGATCCAAAGGTGAGTCACCATCATTAATACGAAGAAAACCAATACATTGCTCATACGTTTTTGAACCAAGGCGCGGAATGTTCTTCAGTTCAGATCTATTACTAAATTTCCCACTCTCCTCTCTTTGCTTCACAATATTCTTTGCAACAGTTTTTGATAAACCTGCTACATATTGAAGAAGTGAAGGGGAGGCAGTGTTTACATTAACACCTACTTGGTTTACAACTGTTTCTACAATAAAAGTTAAAGAATCGTTTAGCTTTTTCTGAGATACATCATGCTGGTATTGGCCTACACCTACTGATTTAGGGTCGATTTTCACAAGTTCAGCTAAAGGATCCTGCAAACGCCTTGCGATAGAAATGGCACTTCTCTCTTCTACTTGTAATTCTGGAAATTCCTCTCTTGCTAAATCGGAAGCGGAATAAACACTAGCTCCAGCCTCATTGACAATTAAATAGTATATGTCTGAATTAGTTTCCTTTATGGTCTCGGCGATAAATTGCTCGGTTTCTCTTGACGCAGTACCGTTCCCAATTGCAATCATCTCTACGTCGAACTTTATTAAAGTAGAAATGACTTTATCCTTTGCTTCAGTTATTTTTTTCGCTGGAGGATGTGGATAGATGACATCAATATGCAACACTTTTCCTGTCTCATCTACAACAGTTAATTTACACCCTGTTCGATATGCAGGGTCAACACCTAACACAACCTTGCCTTTTAACGGGGGTTGCAGTAGCAGGTTTCTTAAATTCTCTGAAAAAATATGTATCGCTTGGTCTTCTGCTTTATCAGTAAGCTCTTTGCGGATTTCCCTTTCAATAGAAGGTTGAATTAACCTTTTGTAACTATCCTCAATCGCTTCAGTTACATATACGTTAACAGAAGAGTCTGTTTGTTTTATGACAGAATTAAGTACATAACTTAAAATTTGTTCTATCGGTGGCTTAATTGAAATACGCAGAACTTCTTCCTTTTCACCCCTGTTCATAGCGAGTACACGATGGGGAACAATTTTATTAATTAACTCCCCAAACTCATAATACATTTCAAATACCTTTTTTTCATCAGCAGCTTCATCTTTTACAGAAGATTCAACTCTACCTTTTTGTAATGTTTCTTTACGAATCCATTGCCTAATAGTTGCGTCCTCTGATATCCATTCTGCAATAATATCTTTTGCACCTTGTAATACTTCTTCAACAGAAACTAGCTCTTTCTCTTTCGATATGAATTGTTGCGCATAGTCTTCAACATTTACATTTTTCGGAAAATCCATTATCCACTTTGCAAAAGGCTCCAAACCTTTTTCCTTAGCAACCGTTGCTTTTGTACGCCTTTTCTGCTTGTATGGACGATATAAATCTTCTACTTGCTGCAGCTTTGTCGTCTCTTCTATTTTTCTTTTCAGTTCTTCACTAAGCTTCCCCTGTTCACTTATTAAGCGAATAACTTCCTCTTTACGCGACTCGAGATTTTGTAAATATGTCCATTTCTCTTGAATAGCTCGAATTTGAACCTCATCCAAAGCATTAGTAAGCTCTTTACGATATCGTGCAATAAATGGCACCGTATTACCTTCATTCAGCAATGAAATAACATTATTAATTTGTTTAGTTGAAATTTTTAGTTCACTAGCTATTGAATTCATTAATATTGAGTGCTTTTCCATCGTATATTCCACAGTCAATGCGATACCCCCTACAATGATCATAAAATTATAAAAATATTCTAAATTTCTTATCTAAAATATAAGTAGAACTCATCCATATAATAAATACCTAGATAAGAAAATAAAAAAGCCACTACAGTGTGGCTTTTTTCCATATATGAAAATCTAAAAATCAATTAGTCCTAAACTGATTTGTAAAGCTTCGTCCACTTTATCCATCATCTCTTCATCTAGATGAGTAATCTTATCAGTCAACCTTTGCTTATCGATTGTCCGAACTTGCTCTAACAGTATTACAGAGTCACGTTCAAAATCATACCGCTTTGCATCTATTTCAACATGTGTAGGCAGTTTAGCTTTTTGTATTTGAGCGGTAATAGCAGCTACTATGACAGTTGGACTAAAACGATTGCCTATATCGTTCTGAATGACAAGTACAGGGCGAACGCCCCCTTGCTCAGAGCCAACAACTGGGGATAAATCAGCAAAATACACATCGCCTCGTTTAACAATCAAACGATTACCCCCCGCTAACTAAGCGTTCTACTGTATGTTCAGCTTCGTATTCAGCTAAAAAGGCTTCTGATGCAATGCTTAAATTTATTTTTGCCATCTCCATATAACCACGTCTCATCGACTCACGTATTTGACGCTGCTTGCGTTCTCGAAGGTACATTTTTGTAGCTTGATAAATAACCTCACTTCGATTACCTTCTTCTTGTTTTACTAGAACATCTAATTCATTTACTAAGTTTTTTGGTAACCTAATTAATATTTCTGTCGTTGCGCTAGATTCAGACACAAACATACACCTCCACCAGTACACTACACATTATCATTCCATTCTAACATTTATCATACCACTAAACACCTTAGATGCAAAGCGTAACTAAGTAAATTCTTATCTATTATCGTCTAGGCAAAGGTATTTTTATTCATAAAGTTTATATTACAATAGTATTTTTTTATAAAACCATCCTCCTACTTCAAGTGATTTACCACTTCAATAACACTATTATTCCTAATATAAAGCCGTGGAACACGGTAATTAATCATGCAAGTAACTTCATAATTTATTGTATCTAATTGCTCAGCTATCTCATCTACTTGTATAAAGTTATTAAGCTGTTGACCAATTAATGTTACTTGAGTACCTACTGGCACCTCATTATCTAATTTTACCATCATTTGGTCCATGCAGATTGTACCAACAATTGGAATTCTCTCTCCGTTAACTAATACCTCATTGTTACGCAGTTTCCGTAACCAGCCATCGGCATAACCAATTGGTACTGTTCCAATCCATTCCTCTTGTTTAGTCGTATAGGTGGCGCCATAACTAACGCTATTGCCAGGCGAGACTAGCTTTATATGAGATAAACGACTATGCAAAGAAAAAGCTTCCTTCAATGGAAAAGGTAATTGTGGCTTTATATCTACAGATGGAGTTAGCCCATACATCGAAATACCGAATCTTATTGCATTAAATAGTTGATGTGGGAACCTTAGTGCTGCGGCGCTGTTTGCACAATGTATCATTGAAGGTTTTTCAACAAACCAATCTAACATCTGCTGAAACAAACTATATTGTTGCTCAAGGTATGTTGTGTTTATTTCATCTGCAGTTGCAAAGTGAGTATATGCACCGTGTAAAACTAGTCTTTTATCATTGTTTACCACGGTTTCGATTTCTTTTAATTCAGCTTCGGTTCTAACCCCTAACCTTCCCATACCCGTATCTAACTTCACATGCAAATGTATTGCTTGATCTTCATGATAAGACTTAAGAGCTTCATGTAACCAATCTGCTTGAAATATAGTAATAATAACATTAAATTTTACAGCATCTGATAGGTCCTCAGGCCTTGTAGCGCCCATTACTAAGATCGGGGCTTGAATACCATGCTTTCTTAAAAATATCGCTTCATCCATAAAAGCAACAGCTAACATGGTGGCTCCAGCTTCAAGTGCTGTACGTGCAACTTGAGTATAACCATGACCGTATGCATTTGCTTTTACGACTGCTATAATTTGGACATCATCCGCTATGTGATTTCTCATAGCTTGAACATTATCATGGATATGATCCAAATTTATCTCTACCCATGTATCTCTGTGAAAAGTTGACAAAATCAACAAAACCCTTTCTTCTTATATTACCATTAGTATAAATGATTATTAGCTGTATATCTTCCTTTGTCAAGTAAAAGAAAACAGGCCTAGCGTGTATTGTAGAGCCTGTTTGGGGTTTTTCTATTTAATTGATTGATTCTTAACAGAACTCGCAATCATGATCATTTCTTCCTGAGTTAAATCTTCAGAAGCGAGCATAAAATCAACCCCGTTATACGTCCAAGTCAGACTATTATTTGTTAAAGCTCCAATTGTGAAGTCTCCTAAGCTGACAATATCACCATTCATAATCGTTGCAGAACTCATTGCTGGAACATCAAATGCTTGTTCCTGAATCAACGTATAAGACTTCTCACCACCGTATGTCATAATGATTCGTTTCCCGTTTTCTGTTTCAACTGTCACTTCTTCTTGTTGTGTTACACCGACGAGTTGGTCACTCGGATAGTATACCGGAAAGGATAAGTCAGTCGAACTAACAATTGATAAATCATCTAGTCTCGCAGCAGTCATATTCTTCTTCGTATCAAAAGCATCTTCATCAAAACTAGGGTTAAATTCCATCTTCCCAAATTCAATAGTTATTAAAGGCTTATAATCAGGGTCCATCACTTTTACAACTGATGGTGACAAGTCTTTTTTATTAATTGTGATTTCTTGCCTAGGTAGCATTTTATGGTTTTGATAGTTCGTTTTTGTCTCAAATACGTAAAATTGATCTTTTGCTTCAAATGTCGCTTCTGTGTCTTGCATTATATCATTGACGATTGATTCATAAAGATACGGCTGACTACTGTTGTTTGGCCAGTCACTTTGGAATCGATAACTTTTATTTAACGCTGGGGTTAGAACAAATACACCTTCATCATTTCGTAGAATCATTTGACTTTGATCTCTTTCAGTATTTCTTAAATTGACACGGTAATTATCCGGCTTTTGATGCCAAATCTCTACATCATAAACTTGTGGTTCATCTCCAGTTTGAATGGTCATCTTGGCTTCAGTTTTATAACCCTTCATGTCTTCAACCTTCGAGTCTAGTGCGTTTACAACATCTTCTTGCGATTTATTCCCACAACCTACAAGTGCAAGAAGAACACTAAGTACAAAAAACAACCATACTATCTTCCTCATTTTCCTTCTCAGCCCCTTTGCCTCTTTTCTAAGTAGCTTAGAGCGATGATCATATCCGCTCACCTATCGCTATAAAAATATATGAGACAAAGTATCACAATATGCAGACTAGCTTGACGAGCTTTCAATTATTACTTGAGCTACAGCATATTCTTGACTGTGAGATATCGAAAGATGTATATGATTTTCACCGGAAATTTCGATGATTGGCCTTCCTTGCTCATTTGAAGTAATTTCAATATCTAAAAAGCTAATTTCCTTCCCAATCCCCGTGCCAAGAGCTTTTGAATAAGCTTCTTTCGCAGCAAATCTACCACAAAAAAATTCTATTTGTCTCGGCCCTTGGAGCTGATTAAATTTTTTTTGTTCATTTTGTGTTAAAATTCTATTTATAAATCTTTCGCCTTGTCTTTCAAGAGTACTGGCTACACGTTTTATTTCAACGATATCAATCCCAATTCCGATAATCATATGAAAACCCTCTCTATGCATATAATAATTACTTAATAATACTATATAGAAAGATATAAACGTAAAGGAGAAATTAATTTATGTTTACGAGAACCGAAAACTTTCGCACCTTTTTGTTTTTATATCCTATTATTTCAATTATCATTGCTATTCATCTTTTATTTTGGTTGATTTTAGCCATTCCTACAACAATGTCAAATACAATATTCCAACAAATGGTTGGGATGAACTTTCTTATATCACAAGGAGAGTATTGGCGTTTATTTACACCAATTATTATTCATAGTGGTTTTGGTCATATGCTGTTGAATTCATTTTCACTCATATTGTTTGGCCCTGCTCTTGAAAAAATGCTAGGAAAATGGAAATTCATCGTTGTTTATATTGGTGCTGGTTTTATTGCAAATATAGCTACATACTTCATCGAGCCATTACAATATGCGCATGTAGGTTCGTCTGGTGCTATATTCGGCTTGTTCGGGGTTTATTTGTATATTGTTCAATTCCGAAAAGATTTAATTGACCATGCCAATTCCCAAGTCATTATAACCATTTTGGTAATCGGTTTAATCATGACATTTATAAATTCAAATATTAATGTAGTCGCTCATTTATTCGGGCTAATCGGTGGAGCCATTTTAGCTCCCCTACTTATTACAAAGAATACATCATCTTATACTTATGTCGAATCACAAAGACGTCCTGTAAACTACTCGAATCTATTTACTAAAAACAATCTCATTTGGCTAATTATCATCTTTCTGGTCATACTAGGTTTATTTGCTAGGTAATGTCGTTTCGTATGATGACAGCACCGTAACATACGCTTCCTTATTACTAGTAAAAAAAACGTATTCGAAACTTTCGAATACGTTTTTTTGAATAAAGTAATTATCTTCTTGATCAATATTTGCAGCTTTAACTAGGATCAATTCCTTTACAATAAAAATAACTATAATTTGAAATATTATGTTACAACAATAATATATATAATAAAAAAGGAACTATACTTATAGCCCCCATACATATCATATCGTTTAGCTCCTATTCAATAAACTAATAGGCAAATGTTCACTATTTACATTTTCCGAGCGATTACTTCCTCCATTTGAATACCATTCATGAACAGCTCGCCCTTCAAAAAACTCCATGTCAATCATATTAAAATGTTTACCACTTGCGCTTGATTTTATGGAGGATGTTATAGTACATAAGCTTTTTCTTTTCTGAAAATATGACTGCTGCATTGTACAAGCTTGTATTTTCTTCCTTTGCATTAATACTGTCGTTTTACCAATAGTACGAAATTGCATGAACAGTTGTTTTTCATCTAATGACCATTGTGCACCTCTGTACTTCACATAACCAAATACCATAGCAACTACAAATAACAAAATAGATGCATAACCCCAAGGGCGTAAAAATATTACCATTGGCACTACAATTATAGTTACAGGATAAATTGATCTTAACATGTACCTTATTAATGAACGTTTTGGAAGCTTAGTTTTAGATATCGGAATGTGATAATCAACTAATATCTCATTTATTAATTTTGCTAATTTTTTCTTTTTTATAATAGGGAATAGCATTGTTGACATACCTGACTCCATATCAGTTGATGCCCCAGCAATTTCAACAAATACAGTAGCAAAACCTAAAGGTTGACGAATAATATTTTCTGAAATTCTAATTGCTTGTATTCTTCCTAATGGGACAGTAACCTTCCGCTTCTCAATGATTCCCCTAATTATAACTAATTCATTTTCATATTTTTCAATTGTAAAATTCCCGTATTTTAACATCGTGTTAATGAATGCAATAACCCAAGCAATAAATATAGCAAACATAGCAGTTATTATTACGAGCAATGGACCAAGATTTAAATACTGTTCAAATCGATTTACAATTATTTCATATGGTATGAGTTCTTCAAATTGTGAAAAGAAAGCAATAATAGCTGATAGTACTACACCAATACCACCAGAAGTTGATCCAGCAATAAGAAGTTCCTTTGTAGAAACTTTATAATTAAATAGTACTTTGTCCTTCCCTTCCTCAGCTAATGAATGAGTATGCTCTTCCTCCATTTGTTCCTCAAATTGTTGGGCCGTTTGTTCCATCAACGCTCTTTCAAGTTGTCTTGATTCTATAGAGGTTATAGCTGTTAACTCTGCTTCTGCCTCTTTACCACCACCAGCAGTTTCTACTCTAACCTTAACCAATTTGAATAAACGATGCAGAACCCCTTGAGAAATATCAAAGGTTTGGATTTTTTCTATGGGGATATACCGTTTCTTTTTAATAAACACGCCGTGTTCAATTCGTAATTCTCCATCTTCCACTCTATATGTATAGCTGTACCAGTAGAGAAATCCTGCAACTAACACACCAATGAAGCCTACTCCAAACGATATAAACTTCACATATGATAAGATCATACCGTCATCACCTGAGCCAATGAAAAAGAAAACTATAATCGGGATAATGAGACTTTTAATAAAGCTAATTATAGATAGTAGTGCTGATATTGGATGAAGACGACGTTTTTCAAACATTAATCATCCTCCACCCTCGCTAAAATAGATATTCTATCTCTTAGTTCATCTGCTTCATTAAGATCTAAAGCAGGTATTTCATGAACAGTTGCTGCTGTTGATACTGTAACAGTAGCAAGACTATATTTTCTTAGTATAGGGCCTTGTTTCGTATCAACATGCTGAACACGGACCATCGGTATCAATGTTCGTTTAATAATAAATATGCCGTGTTGAATATCTATTTCATGTTCGTTCACCTCATATCTCCATCGCTTCCACCTTAATTTAGGAATAAGCATAATAAATATATAACCCATTATCAAAGTGAGCAATAAACCAACTACAATAATCCATATTGGCCAACGATAAATAATCGTAAGTATAAGTAATACAATAAAAGCAATTAACGACACTAAAAATTCGATTATTCCACCGATACGCCAAACCGGCAATGCACGTTTGCTTATTCGATTTATAGGTGCATTTCTCACAATTTCCTCCTCCTTACTGTATCTTTTCGTGTCTATAAGAGGATGTTCAAATTCATAGCATAATTTAAACACACACTATAACTTATTATTATATACAAAATTACTCTTGGTATAAAAAGGGTTTTATAATCAAAAGCAGTCAATCGATCTATAAATTAGCATATTGATTGTTAAACCTGTAAGTTTGACCAGTATATTGTATAAAATAACCGATAAATTTGGAGAATTGACTGGTAAAGCTTATCCTCAAGGGAAAAGTTCTACAACAAGACATCCTTAAGCCTCGTTCCACGTAAAAAGGGTGCAAAGCTTATCAGCTTTGCACCTCTTAATTTATCTTGATTCTTGTTTTCTTGGTCTTCTTTTCGGGTTGCCACGATGATTCCTATTTGAATGTTGACGTGACTTTGAATGATGGCCTTTATGACGATTTCGACTATTACCACCTTGTGACCTTTGTTGTTTTTTCATGTGTAAAGGCGGTTCTGATGTTAAATTAACTGGCGTTTGATCAGGTTCTTTCGTCATTAATTTAATTGCTGCTGCAACTACTGATACCGAATCATGATCCTCAAGCAGCTCTTCTGCAGCTCGTTTATAAAAGGATACGTTTCCTTTTTCAACAGTTTCTACAATTTTATCAATAACGAGATGCTGTTGACCTTCAAGAGCCTCATCGAGTGTAGGTGGCTTCATACGCTCCATTTTTCTCTTAGTCGTATGTTCTACATTCTTAAGGTGACTCATTTCTCTTGATGTGACAAATGTAATAGCTGCCCCCGTCTTACCAGCTCGACCTGTACGACCTATGCGATGAACATAGCTCTCTGGATCTTGTGGAATATCAAAATTATATACGTGAGTGACTCCAGAAATATCTAGACCACGCGCAGCTACATCTGTTGCTACTAGGACGTCTATAGAACCTGCCTTAAACTTTCTTAACACAGATATACGTTTTGCTTGCGTCATATCTCCGTGGATACCTTCAGCTGAATAACCACGTAGAGAAAGAGCTTCTGATAACTCATCTACACGTCGTTTTGTTCGACCAAAGATAATTGCTAACTCAGGAGATTGAATATCTAATAAACGTGTTAAAATGTCGAATTTTTTCTTTTCATGAATTTCAATGTAATACTGCTCAATATTAGGAACAGTCACTTCTTTTGCTTTTACTTTCACTACTTCAGGGTTATTCATAAACCGTTCAGCAATTCTTTGAATTGGACCAGGCATTGTTGCTGAAAAAAGTAATGTTTGGCGTTCATTTGGAATATGAGATAAAATCGACTCAATGTCTTCGATAAATCCCATATTTAACATTTCATCTGCTTCGTCTAGCACAACAGTATGAATATTATCTAAACGTAAAGTTTTACGTTTAATATGATCAATCATTCGTCCAGGCGTTCCAACGATTAAATGAGGACGTTTTTTTAACCCACGAATTTGACGACCAATATCTTGTCCACCATAAACAGGAAGGATCCTTACACCTTTATACGATCCAATTTTATATAGCTCCTCTGACACTTGAATTGCTAATTCCCGAGTCGGTGCAATAACAATACCTTGTGTCTTATCTTCAGCTATATTAATTTTCTCAATTAATGGAATACCAAACGCAGCAGTTTTTCCAGTACCTGTTTGCGCTTGTCCAATAACATCTTTTTCCTGCAAACCGAGCGGAATTGTTTGAGCTTGAATAGGGGTTGCTTCTTCAAAGCCCATCTTGTTAATAGCCTTTAATAAAGGCTCACTTAAACCTAATTCATTAAACATGATCAATTGATTTCTAACTCCTTTTTACATCTATTTCATAATAACTACAGTTACTTTGCATCCGAACATTACTTCGAGCTTATTTAATAATGAAGTACCAAACCAACATCATATCACTAATAATATTCATTTGCAATTTTCTAATGAAATTAAATTAATGTTATTACTAAATAGTTGTTCCTATTTGTCCAACAACTTCTAAATGTGTAAATAAACTCCTACTCCATTAAAAAGGTATATACCTCAGAAAAAAGCTCCTTACGCTCGTCACAGTAGCAGACATGATGCTTGGCTGACTCTATATAAATAAGTTTCTTCCTTGTAGAACTGATTGTTTGATGTATATGCTCTGCACTTTTCATTGGAACAATCCCATCACATTTCCCTTGCACAATCAATGTAGGTACAGAGATTTTCTTTAAAGCTGGTCTAACCTTTCGAACGAGCTGTTGGAACTGAATTATTGCACTAAGAGGAGTTGCAATTATTTTTTTCTTATACCTCTCATATAATTCATTTTCGTTTATTTTTCCTTGCAACCCTAGCTTGAATAAATCATGTACATCACTAATAAGTTGCTTTGGATTCGTATAATATACAGCTGCACTCAATAAGACAAGTTTTCTTATTGAGTACTTCGCTGCTAAATAACTAGCAATTACACCGCCCATTGAAAACCCAATTAAATATACGATGTCGAATTTGTCTAACAATTTCTTCAGCTCTTCTTCCACGCAATCAATCCAATTAGTGTATCTCACACCACTCAACGAGAGTTGTTCACCATGACCAGGTAGTATAGGTGTGACAATTTCCCAATCAGTCTCTTGAGTTAAATAGTCGACTAATGGCTGAACTTCGTAAGGACCACCTGTAAATCCATGAATGCATAAACAACCTATCATTTCAATGCTTCAACAACTTCCTCAAGCGCCATCCCACGCGATGCCTTGACCAACATTACATCATTAGCTTGTATAATTTCCTTTACATCTCTAATAAGTTCTTTTTTATCACTATAAACTCTTGTTCTCCCTGCTGGAAATACTTTTTGTGCTTCATGGGCGATTTCTGCTCCTAATCTGCCCAAAGTAAATACGTAATCAACCTTTGCTGGTGATAACATTTTTCCTATAGAACGATGAAATTCAATTTCGTTATTCCCTAGCTCTAGCATATCTCCAAAAACAACAAACTTACGCGAAAAGTTCGGTAGTTCATTTAGTAGGTGAATCGCAGCCTTCATGGAAGTAGGACTAGCATTGTAGGCATCATTAATTATTGTTAAACCTGAAGGTGCTACTATACGTTCCATTCTCATGTTCGTAAGTTTAACTTTCTCTAGACCTTCTTTTATCTTATCCCAAGAAACATGAAAATATCGTGCAGTTGCAATAGCTGCAAGTGCATTATAGACGTTATGCTCCCCTAACACTGGAAGAATATATGTAATGCTCTGAGATTGATTAATTGAAAAAAGAGTTTGGTCACTTTGTTGTGAAATGGAAGTTACCTTAAAATTATTTCGTTCATTTTTACCAAATGAAATTAACTCTCCATCCAGATTAGACACCCGTTCTAAAAGCAGCGGCTCATCACCATTGTACACAAGGGGAGCACCAGGTTGTAACCCTGCTAATATTTCTAGCTTCGCTTCACATATGGCTTCCCGTGATCCTAAATCTTGCAAATGAGATTCTCCGATGTTTGTAATTACAGCTGCGTTAGGGCGAGCAATCTCAGATAGTAATTGTATTTCGCCACGATCACTCATTCCCATTTCAAGAACTGCAATATCGGTATCTTCTTCCAAACGTAATAGCGTCAAAGGCAACCCATAATGATTGTTAAAATTACCTTCTGTTTTCAGTACTTTATAATTAGTAGAAAGCACTTCTGAAATTAAGTCTTTGGTTGTTGTTTTTCCATTGCTACCTGTAATACCTATAACCTTAACATTTAGCTGCTGTCGATATTGTGTAGCAAGCTTTTGTAATGCCATAAGTGTGTCATCAACAACAATTAACGGTCTTTCCTTTGGCATATTTGGTTGCCCATTTTGCCATAGAGAAACTACGGCTCCTTGTTCAAACGCATCGTTAACAAAATCATGTCCATTAAAGCGTTCCCCAATGATCGGGATAAACAAGTTCCCATGTTGAATTTCTCGTGAATTAATAGATACACCCTCGATAAACTGCCCATTATGTTGAAATTGCACTGCTTCTCCTAAAACCATCTCAACAATTTCTTGTAATGTTCGTCTAATCATTTATCGATCATCCTTTACTTAAAATGTATATTTAATTTGTTGTTTCTCTTCATGTCGTTCTATTGCTAATTGCACAAGCTTTTCGATTAATTGAGGGTATGTGACACTAGTATGTTGCCATAATAATGGAAACATACTAACTGGTGTAAAGCCTGGCATTGTATTCACTTCATTAATATAAACTTCACTATCTTCTGTTAGGAAGAAATCAGCTCTGACTAGACCTGTGCCATCAATTGCCTTAAATGCTTTAATAGCCATTTTATGAATTTTTTCATACTCTGATGTTGTTATATCGGCTGGGATGATTAGCGCAGTATCTCCGTCTTCGTATTTTGCCTTATAATCGTAAAAATCGTCTTTAGGTACAATCTCTCCCGCAACCGAAACCTCCGGTTCATCATTACCAAGTACACCTACTTCAATTTCACGACCAACTACTGCAGCTTCAATAATTATTTTACGATCGTAAGTGAAAGCCTCATCGAAAGCCTTCTCCAAGCTATCACGGCTATTACATTTACTAATTCCTACACTTGATCCTAGGTTTGCAGGTTTTACAAAGCATGGATAACCCAGCTGCTCCTCTACTTGTTCGTATGCTTCTTCCTTTAACTTATGCCACTCGTTACGAGTGAAGCCTACGTAATTCACTTGTTTTAGCCCCGCTTGGGCAAACAATTGTTTCATAATCACTTTATCCATTCCCGTTGCTGATGCTAATACTCCGTTCCCAACATAAGGAAGGTTCAATAATTCCAGTAGCCCTTGCACAGTACCATCTTCTCCATTTGTCCCATGGAGTAATGGGAAAATGACATCAAGTGAATCCTGATTGCCATCAGCACTTTGTGAAGATTTGAAAAGCTCATTAGCAAAAGTATTAGGGACAATTGAATTTTCTTCCGAGACTAATGTTAAAGAACTTACATTATCTATTGAATCTGTAATTTGCTTACCACGGACCCACTCCCCATTACTCGTTATGAAAATGGGATGGATTTCAAATTTATCTTTATTTAATGCCTTAATAACTGCAAGTGCTGTTTGCAATGAAACTTGATGTTCAGCTGATTTCCCTCCGTACAGCAATCCTAATTTTATTTTCATATAACAAACCTCCATAATTTAAGTAATACATAGACACCTTGTTAACCCCCTACAAGAGTTGCAACCATTTCACATGGTGGACTAAGCAACTTGAGGCGATGAGCGCCTAAAACTGGGATTCCAAATGTGTAAAGCGACGATTTATAGGTGACAAGCTTAAAATAAGCTGGCGAAAAAGATACTTGTTACATTATTGAAAGATTGACTTATGGCCTCAAGACACCTTAAGCTCGACAATTATAAACTTATACAGTTGAAATAAATCTATTTAAAATGCTCTTTTCGTAAACTTCGTTGCTATTTTTACTAAGAATGACATTTAAGTCCCACAATCTTATAGTAATAAAGGCACGACAGAAGATAAATGTTTACGTTTTTATATCTTAGTAGGTCAATGCGAAAACAGCCATTTTGGAATTATACTTGATTTCTATTATATCATGTTGCACCTAACTTTACGTTTCGGTTAATACACTTATATGTGATATGATGCTTGTATCACAACCTGAAAGCGAACCTACAACAGTTAATGGTAAGTTGTCTGTAGTTCTTATTTCATATATAAAAAATTTATTATATAATGATAATCATCCTAATAATCCCATCTAATACATTAAATAACTACGAATCTTACAAAGAAAGGTGATAACTATGTCTTCGATTTTAAAAAATTTCCAAAATTCGGTTAACGAAGTGTTAATTGGCAAAGAAAAAGTGACCGAGCTTTTGTTAGTATCCATTCTAAGCAAGGGTCATGTACTTCTGGAGGATGTTCCTGGTACAGGAAAAACAAAACTAGCTAAAACGTTTGCTTCACTCATTAATGGCTCTTTTCAACGAATACAATTCACCCCTGATGTACTTCCAAGCGATGTTACTGGAATTCAATTTTTCAATCCTAAAGAACAGGATTTTCAATTACGCTTAGGTCCAGTAAATACAAATATTTTACTAGCTGACGAAATTAATCGAGCAACACCTCGTACACAATCCAGCTTACTTGAGGCAATGGAAGAGCGACAAGTAACAATTGATGGTCGTACATACAAATTACCAGAGCCATTCATTGTATTCGCCACCCAAAACCCTGTTGAATCGCACGGAACATTTCCATTACCAGATGCTCAACTTGACCGATTTTTTATGGTTATTCCTGTCGGCTATCCTTCATTTGATGAAGAGAAAGAAATGATTAAACGCTATCGCAATGAAGACCCGCTTAAACATATACAAAGTATTGTTGATTCAACACTACTATTAAACTACCAAGATGAGATAAAACAAATCAAAATATCTGAAGATATTGAAACATATCTTCTAGCAATTATCCATGCAACACGACAATCTGATCTCATTGAAACAGGCGTAAGCCCACGGGGTACATTAGCTTTCATGAGAGCCATTCAAGCAAGAGCTTTTCTCAAAGAGCGAGATTATTGTATCCCTGAAGATGTTAAAGAACTTGCACCATACATATTGAGTCATCGACTTGTTCTTTCAACAGAGGGTATGTTAAAAACACAATCTCATGAAATCATACAGCATATTATAGATTCAGTTGAAGTACCGGTTGAATCAGGAGCCACACTATAATGAATTGGTATAAAACGGTGCACATACCTACCATATTTTCCCGATCTATTTGGTTGGTTTCTTTATTGCTATTTATCGAATTCATCTTTATCAAATCTAATATTTTATTTTTTTGTATTTTCCTATTGTGCTCATTATATTTTTTCATCTATTTATATTTGAACAATATAGGGAAGTACATTCGCATTGAAGATGAGAAGACGACCATAAGGATGTTTCCAAACGATGAAGCTACATTGTATTTGAAGTTGCATCATAAAGGTATACTACCATTACTTCAAGGAAACGTAACGTTTACATGCAATAATACAATAAAATGTACAAATATCCCTAAATTGTACGATAATGTTATGGCTAAGAGGTCACCTTATAAACTACCTCTTACATATCAATACAAGTCATCCAAATCATATCCTGTAAACATCGTTGCCAATAAAAGAGGGGTCACACGTATAAGAGAGATTAATTTACAAATATTTGACCCATTTCATATAGGAACGGTATCACACTATAATACTTGGGGGATCGGACAAGAAATACTTGTTTATCCAGAACCAAAACCGTTAGCAAACATACAAACATTTAGTAAGATGAGGGCTGGAGAACAAATTTACCCACATTCTTTATTTGAGGACGTATCACGTATTAGAGGTGCAAGAGAGTATGCTGCCAATGACCCATTTTCACGTATACATTGGAATTTGTCCGCAAAGAACGGTCAGCTAATGACTAAGGAATATGACAAAACAGTTTACCATAAATGGACGATCATATTAAATGTTTTAAAAGATCGTCAAATGTCATTTGATTTGTCAGAAGAGATGGAGGACTACATAAGCTATGTTGCATTTATATGTCAATATGCCTACAAACAAAATATCCCTTTTGAAATATACGCAAATGTAGTTACAAACAGCAATGATTCAATCTTTCATTTGGAGCCAGGAACTGGGGGTAAACACCTATCCATTGCACTCGAAATGCTTGCAAGAATCAATGAAGGGAACTACATCAAGCATATTAACCATTTTTTCCACTCTCTAGACAGGAGAATTGATGAAGATGCAATCGTGCTATATTTCGGTGATTATGGATCAACCATTGCAAACTACCTTGCATCCTGGTCACGCGGTGGTATGTCACTATTTAATGTGGAAAACAATGAAGAATATGGATATTTACAGCCATTCAAGTTAAGGAGTGATGCACTTGCTTAACTGGTTTAAAGCGAATTACGTCCCTTTTATAAATTATCTTTACGAAAGTTTGATCGTGTATTTCTGTATAGTCTTATTATCTATATTCACTAATGAGATTGTACCAGTAAGTTTATTTTTTTTACTATATGTCGTGGGTGCAATCCCAATTGCAATGATCATATATAAAATGGAGGGAAAAGCCTTTAATCAAGGAGCCTTATTATACATCCCATTTCTATTTGTTGTTGCCTTATTTCTTAATATCCCAGTAATTGAAGCAGCTGCAATCTCTATCGTTTCTGTTTGGAGGCTTCTAGTTCATCTTAAATTAAGAAAATGGGAAAGTTTTGAGAAGCATATGATCGTTTCGATGTTAGTCATCCCTATTGTATTAGTATTAAACAAACCCGAAATGTTGTATTTATTAGTAGTACAGGTATTATTCTTCCCAATCGTTAGGCGGGAAAATAATGAACTGTCAGGAGGTCAGACGGCGAACCGGTTATGGGGGTTACTTTCTCTATTAATCGTAATTACGATCGTTTTTGTTGGTAAAATTATTATTCCGATGATTTATAAAGTAGTGACGCTTGGCATTGCATATGTTGCTACCGGAGCTTTTATCGCAATATCATGGATCGTTTCGAAATTACCATTACCTCCGTTGACAATTCCAGAACTATTCGAGACCGAAGGCAAAGAGGAAGAAAGATTAGACCAGCTAGTGCAAAATAATTTTAATCAAGACGCTACCGGAAATAACACTTTTATGTATGTTTTGATTGTTATCATTGCAGGGTTAGTTATTTATCTTTTGTTCAAAAGAAAAGCTCATGCTACAAATGACCCTTCTCATAAAGTACAACCGCTAGCCATTAATAACGATGTTAGTCATACAACCATTATGTATGGGAGAGGAATGTATTCATCTCATGGAAATCGAATGATTCGGAAAAGGTTTGACCGTCTTGAACATTATATGGCTAAAAAGGGAAGAGGTCGAAAAGTCAATGAAACTGTCCATGAATGGCTACACCGTCTAGACATCAATCATATTCACGTAGCAGAATTTGAAGCGATTTATAAAAAAGCACGATACGGAGAAGTAGATGTCTCTAAGAAAGAAAAACAACAATTTACACAGGCGATAAAAGAGATTAAAAGTCATTCTTCTTAATTTATGAAATGCCAGTACCTTTAGTTCAACAACGGTACTGGCTTTTGTTCATTTTTACTAACCTTCTATATAATAAACTACATACAACAATTAATAGTATGGAGTTAGTATAGTTTTATGGACACAAAAACGTTAAGTACTTAAAATGTACTTAGAAAGGTTGTGTCCGGATGGGAAACAAAAATACAGGCAAAAAATATACTCAAGATTTCAAGAAGATGATCGTTGAACTTTACCGTTCTGGTAGCTCAGTCAAAGAACTTAGTAATGAATATGGCGTATCGGAAGTAACTATTTATAATTGGAATAAGAAGTACTCTCCAATTGAAACAGAAGATGGTTCAAGCTTTACGGCTGATGATATTTCAAAGATGCAAAAGCAGATGCTTCGTCTTCAAGAGGAGAATGAGATCTTAAAAAAGGCTATGGCCATATTCGCGAAAAAGTAAATCCAGACGAGCTAACGGGCTTCATCCAAGAGAAAACGACAGAACATCCAGTGTCACTTATGTGTGAGGTATTGAATGTACCTCGCAGTACATATTATCAATCATTAAATAAGGTTGAATCAAAACGTGAAAAAGAAAATAGACAAATCACTGAGCGAATGACAACGATCCATAAAGAGAGTAAAGGACGTTATGGGGCTCCAAAAATTCACCATCAACTAACAGAAGAAGGAATACACATCAGTTTGAAACGTGTCCAACGTTTAATGAAAAAAGCTGATATCCACTCTATTGTTAAAAAGAAATTCCGTCCATATAGTTCAAATGAGAAAGTTGTAAATCGAGAAAACATCTTGAAAAGAGATTTTTCAACTGCATCAATTAATGAAAAGTGGGTGGCTGATATAACTTATGTGCATACGGTGAAAGACGGATGGTGCTATTTAGCATCGGTGATGGATTTACATTCGCGAAAAATTGTCGGCTATTCCTTTTCAGAGGAAATGACAACAGACGTCGTAATAAAAGCTCTAGAAAATGCTTACGTAACTCAATTACCACCCGAAGGGTTAATTCTACATACTGACCTAGGTTCACAATATACAAGCCAAGCATTTACTGACCGTATTAAATCTTATGGTATAACACACTCCTTTAGCCAAAAAGGATACCCTTATGATAACGCCTGTATTGAATCTTTCCACGCTATATTGAAGAAAGAAGAAGTAAATCATGTTCAATATCTAGACTATAATACTGCCAATATCGCCATCTTTGAATTTATCGAAGCTTGGTATAACAGAAAAAGAAAGCATAGCAGCATTGCTTATAAAACACCTCAAGCAATAGAAGAACTATTCAAAGACTCTGCATAAAACTTAATCTTTTTGTGTCCAAGATATTGACTCAAATCCAAGTAAGCTATAATTAGAGGCTGTTTCCTATCTTAATTTTAGCAATAATAATAGCAAACTTTTGTGATAACTTTTCTTTGTACTTGGCTGTTTTCATGTTAATTGTTGCTTTTTTAATAAGATCTAAACACGAGTATAACTAACGATCGGGGCACCTTCTCTTCTCTCTTCTATAATCCATAGCATACACATCAGTTACTCAAATTCAAACAACAAAGTTAACTAACAGAGCATTTTTATCTTTGTCGTATAAGCAACAAAGTTAATATCTTTGTCGTATATAACCTCACCTTGATGTTGCTATATATATAAGACAGCAATTGAATAGGGCAAATTTAAACAAACGTTTAATTAAATAATCATGTCCATACTTTATCTAGTTTATCTGCATAAAAGAGAATAGCTTTTTGATATTGCTTAATACCCTCATCATTTGTTAATTCAGCCAGGTTACGCAATAACACTTCCATTGATTCTTTGTGATGTCCCAAATTGTATAAAGCCATAGCATAAAAAGGATAAAACTCATTTGCATGTGGGAATTCTTTTAAGCCATTTTCTAACGTTTCTTTTGCTAGCTGGTATTCACCTATCGTTCTATATGTGCTCCCTAATCCTAACAATGCTCCCCTTTTGTCTTCGCCAGCTAAACCAGTTTCTAGTGCTTTCACATAATAAGGGACTGCTTCAACTTCAAGTCCAAGTACATCATGTGACCAAGCGCATTGATATAGCACTGTTGGATTGTTAGGCTCTTCATCAACAAGCTTTAGCATTAACTCCTTTGAAGACTCCAAATGACCTTCTTCCCTCAGCTTAATTGCTTTTTGTAATGTAGACATAATTTGATCCTCCCAAGAACTATATTCAATATCTATATTTTAGCAAAAGTAAAATGTTTTACTATCTTAATTTATTATTATAATAACTTTAGAAAACGTTATAATAGGTTTAGAGAATGTCTACAAAGGAGACATATGGGATGAAATCGATAAAGTCACTTCAACTTCAAACAAAAATGGCTTTATTAATTGTTTTATTATTAATGTTTATTCTGATCATTGCCGGCGCCTTATTTAATTCGATGTTGTCAGAAAGTATAGAAAGCCAAATTGGGAAACGAGCATTGGCTGTCTCTAAAACAGTTTCATCTATCCAGGAAATTTCTGATGCTTTTGAGCTTGATAATCCTTCTATTATCATTCAACCACTTGTAGAAAATATTAGAGTACAAACTGGTGCTGAATTCATAGTAGTAGGAAATCAGGATGGTATTCGTTACTCCCATCCAATTCAAGATCGAATTGGGAAACATATGGTAGGTGGTGATAATGATCGCGGGTTACTACTAGGAGAATCTTATGTTTCTCAAGCAGTAGGGACATTAGGTCCTTCCATCCGAGGTAAAGTCCCCATAGTTGATGAAGATGGCTCTGTTATAGGAATTGTGTCTGTAGGTTTTTTAACTGAAGACGTACAAGTCATTATCCAAGAGTATAAAACAAAAGTGATCATTTTAATTATTATCGTGCTAGCAATTGGTATTTTAGGTGCAGTTTCTATCGCTACAAATTTCAAAAACCAAATTTTTGGTTTAGAGCCAAGAGAGATCGCACAGTTATTTATAGAAAAGAATGCCATCCTCGAATCAATACATGAAGGGATTATAGCAATTAATCATGAAGGGAAAATCACATTAGCCAATCAAAAGGCGTATCAAATTTTAGCTTTACCTCCATCTGAACTAATAGTAGGAAAACAAATTCAACAAGTTTTACCACATACAAAAATGCTGGAAGTACTTGAAACAAGTGAAAGTCACTATAATGATGAATTACAAATTGGAAATTATGATACGATTGTTAATAGAATACCTATTTTCACTAACAATCATATAAGCGGAGTTGTCGCAAGTTTCAGAAAAAAAACCGAAATTGACCAATTATCGAATGAGCTCTCTCAAGTTCAACAGTATACGGAAATACTTCGTGCACAAACTCATGAGTATTCAAACAAACTTTATACAATAGCAGGATTAATTCAGTTGGAATCACATCAAGAAGCACTTGATTTAATACAGTCGGAGACGTCAGGGTACCAAAATTTAGTTCACTTTTTAATGAAAGCGGTTCCTAATACTCTTATATCAGCTTTAATTCTAGGAAAGTATAATCGGGCGCATGAGTTGAAAGTAAATTTTGTAGTTCATAATGATAGTAGTTTAAAAGATATCCCTACTACCATTCAGAAAGAAAAATTAGTTACCATTTTAGGTAACCTACTTGAAAATTCCTTCGAAGCAGTTCTTGAATTACCTCCAAAAGACAGAGTCGTACAATTATTTATGACAGATATTGGACACGATATCATTTTTGAAGTTGAAGACTCAGGAAATGGCATACCAAAAAATATGGAGGAGAAAATTTTCACTAAAGGCTTTAGTACAAAAAAGAATTCAAACCGAGGTTACGGCTTACACTTAGTAGAAAAAGCCGTGGACAATTTACAAGGGTATATAACTTTGTCAAAAAGCAACTTAGGTGGGGCAAACTTTACAGTCGTTGTTCCAAAAGCCAAAGGGGAGACAAAACATGAGTGAAATCAAGGTACTTATTGTGGAGGATGATACGCGTATAGCAGAGATCAATCGACGCTTTACTGAAAAGATTTCAAATTTTATTGTATGCGGTATCGCAACAAATTCGGAAGAAGCTTATGAATTATTAGAAATATTACATCCAGATCTTGTTTTGCTAGATGTTTATTTTCCTGGAGAAGATGGAATGGACTTGCTATGGTATATTAGAAGACATTACCGAAATACAGATGTAATCATGATAACGGCTGCAAAAGAAGCAGCAAAGGTGCAGGATGCTATAAGAGGCGGAGCAATTGATTACATTATTAAACCAATTATCTTTCCAAGGTTTAAAGATACATTAGAAAAATATAAAGTTTATAAGCAACAAATTGAAAATACTATTATGTTTGAACAGCAAGATGTAGATGATTTATTTCGTTCAATTAGAAAAGATGATCAACAACAATTAACACCTAAAGGAATAGACCCGTTAACACTAACCAAAGTGTTAGATGAAGTGGGCTCATATGATAAAGGGATAACTGCTGAAGAATTAGGACAAGATATCGGCGTCAGTCGTACGACAGCTCGCCGATATTTAGAATATTTAGTTTCTGTGGATAAAGTTAGGGCTGACCTTACCTATGGAACTGTTGGAAGGCCTGAACGTAGATATTTTACTATATAGTGTTAAACACAACTACATTTACACACCCTTATTTATTCCATTATAATTATTTTTCACACGACTTTGAATAAATGGAATACATAGCGAAAGCAAAGATAAACTTAATAAAATAATTGTTATCGGACTTTCTATAAAAGTACTATAATGTCCGTTAGAAATTGTCAATGCTTGACTGAAATATTGCTCCATCATCCCTCCTAATATAAAAGCTAAAATAAACGGCGGTGCTGGAAATGAGAAGAGTCGCATCATATAACCAAAAACACCAAATGCTATTAGTAAATATAAGTCGAATGTATTAAAACTCACTCCATAAACACCAATTAAACAAAATACAATGATCAAAGCGATTAGCATCTGTTTTGGGATGTACAAAATTTTTGCGATAAAAGGAATTAATGGTAAATTTAATACTAATAAAAAGATATTGCCAATATACATACTAGCTATAACTCCCCAAAAAACATCGGGATGATCTTGAAGCATTAGTGGACCAGGCTGGACACCAACTACCATAAGTGCCCCAAGTAAAACAGCTGTTGTACCTGACCCAGGGATTCCTAACGTTAGCAATGGAACGAATGCACCACTCGTTGCTGCATTGTTAGAAGTTTCAGGAGCAGCTATCCCTTTCAAGTTCCCTTTGCCAAAGGAAGAGGGATTCTTCGCTATCCGTTTCTCTGTAATATAAGACATGAACGAAGCAATTGTAGCCCCCGCGCCAGGTAATACTCCGAGTAAAAAGCCAAGTATAGAATGTCTCGCAATTGGCCCCGAGATTTCTTTTGCCTCTTGTTTTGTTATCGTTAATTTTCCGACACTCGTTTTTTCATTTGATTTTTGATGTCGTGACAAAATTAAAGAACAAACTTCAGATAGAGCAAATAATCCTAAAGCTATAATAAGAAAGTCGATCCCTTCTATTAGATTTATACTATCAAAAGTAAAGCGCTGTGTTCCGGTTTGTTGCTCCATGCCGACCGTAGCCACCATCATACCTACTGTTGCGGAAATTAATGCCTTAATTGTTGATCCTTCTGATAAACTTGAGATGGCTGTCAATCCTAATAACATTAATGCAAAATATTCAGTTGGTCCGAAAGTAATGGCTACACGTGCCATTAATGGAGCAATTAACATTAAAGCAATAACGCCCATCGTCCCCCCTGAAAAAGAAGAAATTGCAGCAATTGCTAAGGCTTTTCCTGCTTTTCCTTGCTTTGCGAGTGGGTAACCATCAAAAGATGTTGCGACTGTTCCAGATACGCCAGGGGCATTTAGTAATATTGATGATGTTGAGCCACCAAATACAGCTCCATAATACACGCCAGCCATCAATATTAAGGCAGAAGCAGCTTCCATACCATAACTAAGAGGAATCATTATTGCAATGGCGCTAATAGGACCTAATCCTGGTAACATGCCAATAATCGTCCCTGCTAATACACCTACAAATGCATATAATATATTCGTCCATGAGAGTGCTACATCAAATCCATATAATAAGCTATCTAAACTTTCCATAAACATTATCTCCTCTCATTAGAATGGTAAGATTCCTTGAGGTAAGTAAATTTTGAGCAGGTAATTAAATGCAAAATAAATGACTATAGGTAAAATGATTGAGACAAGCATATTACTTAACCATTTTTTATATCCTAATAAACGTATGAGTACTAGCAAAAATAAAAACGTATTAATTACAAATCCAATTATTTCTAGTAAAAAAATATAAATAATTGTAATGATAAGAACGACAAGTAGCATACGAATTTCCTTTGGATCAATATTCCTCTTTTCGCGCTCTTGTTCCGTCTCTGGCTTATTTTGAAGAAAAAGCAAGAAAGCAAGAATGACAAGCAAAAACCCTAGTCCTTTTGGAATGACATCAGCATCCATAATAGCGTATGGATATTCTGGAAGCCGGTAGCTTAAAAACAAATAGCAAGTAGCAATTGTAAAACATATCAATGATAGTTTACAATCCATTGTCTTGAACACATAAAACACCTACTTTTATAAGAAATGAGCAACCGAATGTTAAAATATTTATATTAAAGGGGGTGTCTGATAAGTCGAATTTCCGGCTTAGAGACACCCCTCTCCATGTTAACGAATGTTGATATTTCATCATTTTTTTAATATTTAAGATTCTGACCTTTTAAAACAACCTCTTGCAACTGCTAATCAGCAAGACCAATTTCTTTCATAAGCTTTTCCATCGTTTCATATTCTTTATCTAGAAATGCTTTAAATTCTTTACCGCTCATAAAATTGTCTTTCCAGCCAAAATTATCTCTTTGCCCCTTCCAAGCCTCAGTCTCCATCATATTTTTAATAGCTGTTTCATAGTATTTTGTTGCTATAGGGTCCATATCAGGTGTTCCCATAAAACCACGCCAAACTACAAACTCATCATCTATTCCTTGATCTTTTAATGTTGGGAATTCCGAAACAGTTTCCCCTTCAAGTCGCTCCGGGGCCGTTATCGCCAATACTTTGACCTTTCCTGCTTTCGCTTGTTCAGTTGCTTCAGCCAATCCAGTAGAATACACATCAACCTTATTACCAAGCAACATGGTCATTCCACTACCATCCTGTGCAGATACATATTTTAATTGCTTTATATCAACACCAGCAGCCTTTACAGCTTTTACAAACTGCAAATGATCCATGCTTCCTGGAGCAGAATCACCAACTACAGAAATTGATTGGGGATCTGTTTTTAAGGCTTTCACTAGGTCATTCATATTATTAAAAGGTGAATCTGCGTGAACAATAAAAGCTGCAAAATCAGCAATCACCCCAGCAATGGGAGTAAAATCATTATGACCTACATCTGATTGACCATTTAATGGGACAAACAAAATAGGTGGTGACGTAACGAAAATAGTATGATTATCATCCTTTTTCTCGTTTACATACGCCCACCCCACTGCACCTCCACCACCAGGTTTATTCACAACTGCCATACGTTCACTTACTAACCCTTCTTGTTCTAGAACTTTTGAAACAGTACGTGCAGTAGTATCCCATCCGCCACCAGCACCACCTGGAGCAATAACTTCAATCGGTTTAGTTGGTTGCCATTCACCTGTAGAAGCATCATTATTAGCATTACTACTACAAGCACCCAACAGTAACATAAATGTACAGAACATCAAAACCCACAATCTTTTCACAACAAATTCCCCCCTTATCTTATATTTGATAACGCTTTCAATTATAAAAGTAAGAATATTATTTTGTGAATATTATAAAAATAACAACTTTTAGCTTTATTTAGGCAATATTGTTCATAAAGTTCATGTTATATCTTGTAATAATAATTTATATAAAGTTGCTAAAGTACAATTAAAGGTTGCCTCTAAGTCAAAGATTCGACTTATGAGACAACCCTATTTTTAGATTTAGATTCTTTTTTAGCTTGCTTATGTGGATTATTTCAGACTTATTCACCATTAGTAATTCAGCTTATCTTCTGATTTTATGTATACTGGAATATCATAAAAGCATTTTTGTATTTTAGCCTTGTTCTTAACCCCATTCATGCTATTATCCCGTTTTACTATGGAGCTAGATCTTAAATTTCTTTATTTCATACGTCATTTATTCCATATGATTTTCATTGAGCTGTTGTTTATACACAAGCAAAATAAACCTTACATTCATATAATAGTTAAAATTTATGTATGAGGGGTGTTTGAATTGCTAAATTTGATAAAGCTCTTTGCGCTAGTCATCTATACGATTCTTGATCCAAAAACCGTATCGGTTCATATAAATACATTGGTTGGTAGCCAAATTTAATTTCATGAGTTGATTTTAGCAATAATATTAATTACAAAAACAATATAGATTAACAATACGATAAAGCTGAGAGTATGCTTTTCCCAATACCACTTTTTTTGTCTGTTTGCCTTTAATTTTAGAAGCATGTCTTGCAATACCTCTTCATGACGAGATATTCTCCACCACCGCTTAATAGATATATTTATCGTCGTCCTTTTATGACCTTTTACAGGGTGCCAACTCATCACTACTTTCGCTCGGTCATTGACTAAGTCAAATATGTACTTATCATTCACATCATCTTCCTTCTCTTCATATACGATTTGCAAATGATCTAACACTTCTTTAATGATAGCTTTTACCTCTTGTTGTGTAATCTCATAAACTGATATACTTCTTCCACCATAATAAAATCTCAAAAAAAGGATGACGAAAATGAAGAAAACAAAAATTAGATAAAAGCTTATATTCGCCATAATATTACCGTATTTTTGAAAAATAAACGGAAATAGAATGGTTACAACTACATTCATGAGAAAAAAAATCTTAGATTCCATAACGACGCCATAATTTTTCCGCGTACTAATAACCTCCAAGACTACTCCCCCAATGAGAATGAAACTTAAAATGACCATCATTATATGACTACATAAAGCTGGGACTCTTCCACTTTCCTCACCTCTTACAACAGCCAAAGGAGTATCGTATAAAACATCCCCCTCTATAATCAAACAACAACGCTGTTTTCGCATTAAATGTTGCTTTTCGCTCTATGCTATAAACACGTATTATTCCTCTAGACTTCAGGGCATCTTTTCTACTTTTTATAATTATGAACCATCATAAAAGTTGATTATTATATCTCATAGTTTACGAAAAGAGCCATTCAATCTAATCAATTTTTGCCCACATTTCTTGGGGATTTAATTCATAAATTCCTTTTTCTCTATACATATAATGTCCCATAATAAGCTCTCTACGTAAAGTCGCATAATCATCATGAAATTGTTTAATATGGTCATTAATCTCTCTTTCGGTGTACTTTCGTCCCTGCTCTAGTCCTTTAATAATATATTCTAAGATAATTAACTTCTTCTTTCTTTGTGCAGGTATCGTTTTTAATTTCCCATCACTCGTAACAAAATTATTTAGTATTGCCTGATTATTTGTATCACGACTCATACCTATTTCTCCCTTATGATTAATAACATTTATTAGTGCTAACGATTTATGCTCTAGATCTTTCTTGTTTAAATAAAAATAAATCGTATTTTTCTCTCTTTTTTCTTTAATGAGTCCTAGATCTCTTAATTTAGTAACATGATGAGTAATCGTCGGTGGACTTAACCCTAACTTTCCCGCTATTGCTTGACCATGTAACGGTCCTTGTGCCAACAACACTAAAATCCGAATTCTTGTCGGATCACCAAGAACCTTATGAAATTGAACAATCTTTTCTAATTGCACGCTTTAACCTCCTCGCGAATTTGATATATATCTAATTAGATATTAATCTAATTATAATGGCATGTCAATTTAGAATTAATTTTTTGGCTATCCTCACCTCATCAACCTTAATTGTTAGGGGCTTTTGCAAACTATGTTGCTATTCCTTAAGGACAACAGCACGACGTAGATACGATTACTAATATAGGGAAGTAATTTATTAACAAATCAATAAATTACTTCCCTATATTATGAATTAAAGAAAATGACTACAATAAGGACATATGTCCTTTCTTCTTACTTTACTTTTATATTTTAATTAATCTATAACGAATTTGAGAGGAAGGGATATCATGAAAGGTTTATTATATTCACTAGCAGCAGGAATTTTTATAACTTTACAAGGTGCTTTTAATGCCCGGTTAAGTGATGATCTAGGACCATGGCATACGACCTCACTCATTCATTTGATTGGATTTATCATTTCATTCGTCATTTATTTGTTTGTGAGAGATGGACAAAGAGGTGGATTTCAAAAGACACCATTCCTATACCTTCTAGGTGGAACCTTTGGGGTTATGATCGTATTCGGACAAATGACCGCAATCAACCTTATAGGTCCCACTTTTGCTGTTGCAGTACTATTAATAGCTCAGTTATTTTCAGCATTCATTATTGAGACTAAAGGTTTGTTTGAAGAGCAAAAACAGCGCATCACCTGGTCAAAGTTGCTTGGTATTGCTTTAATGTTTTGTGGAGTGATTGTCTTTAAAATTTAATGAAGATTGGTGATACATGATGGACAAGGTTAATAATCCAAGTTTACTAATCCTTTATCTTAATTACCATCAGTTAGATTCCGTTTTTTCACAGGAAACCCAAAAGAAGATGACATTACATCGTTTCGTTAAAGGAGAGACCTTATGCACAAGAGGAGATACATTAAATCATATGTATTTTCTAGTAAAAGGAAAAATTAAAATATATACGATTTCTCCTGAAGGAAAGACAAGGATAGTACGCTTCAAAAAACCTATAGCAATCATTGGAGATATAGAATTTATTAAAAAAAACAAAGTGATTTATACGGTTGAAGCTGCTTCTGATGGCTATTTAATCGGAGTATCGTATGAGCAAATTAGAAATAAAGAGGAGAACCGAGTCACTTTTGTGAAATTTTTACTTGAAATAATGACCCAAAAATTTTTTACTGAATCCCAAACATCTAGTTTAAATATACTTTACTCTGTCGAAGTACGGCTTGCAAGCTATTTACTATCGATTTCATCTGATGAAGAGGGTTCATTATTTCATCAAGAAATGAGAACATCGAACTTAACTGAGCTAGCTGATTTAATTGGGACGAGCTATCGACATTTAAATCGTGTCATTCAAAAACTAGATGAAGAAGGTGTGATAGAGCGTAGAAAAGGTTCAATTTACGTAAAAAACCTTAGTCTATTAAGTGAACGAGCAGAAGGGAATATTTATGAATAACTAGGGAGGAATAATATGCAAGGCGTTATATTATCAATCGTTACAGGTATATTGATTAGCATTCAAACGGTATTTAATGCAAGAGTTAGTGAACGTGTAGGTTCATGGGCAACGACTACACTCGTTCTAGGATTAGGCTTCATAGCCTCATTACCCATCTTTTATTTGAATAATGATACTAGTTTATTCAAATTAGAAAACATAAATAAACTCTATCTCTTTAGCGGAGTAATTGGCGTAGGAATTGTATTTTGTATTATGAAAGGTATTCGACATATTGGGCCAGCTTATGCTGTTTCTGTTGTTTTAGTATCACAGTTTACTGTAGCGCTTCTCATCGATACCTTCGGTTGGTTTGGGTTTGATACAATGACGATTACATGGAATAAAGTAGTCGGAATATGTATTATTCTATTAGGGATCATCCTTTTTAAACTAAAACGATGATTTTATTAAGCAGTACAAATACAACTGTATACATGAAGGCTCATTGTAGCCTTCTAGTACATAAATATGGTCACCTTTGAGGCAAGAAAACTAAAGAATTAAGTTTTTCAGGTCTGTATTTCCAACAAATGAAGCTAAAAACGATATCGTGCGATGTTTTCAAGGAGTAGCGATAAAACCAGTTTTTATCCCTTTTTTAAACCCTGCACGTTCGTAAAAAGATAATGTCTCTTCTTTTTTGGAGCCAGTAAGAAGCATCACTTTATAACAGTTTTGTTCCCATGCAATGTCCAACGCTGCCTGCAATACCTTCGTTCCATACCCTTTACGTCTATAATTACTGTGAGTAACCACATTTTCCATTAAGCCGTAAGGACGTGCGTTCCTCGTCAAATTCATTATAATGTTTAGCACACATGATGCAACTAGCTGACCATTTTTATCTGCAACGATATAGTATGTATGAGGGTTACAGCAAATTCGCTCCCATAAAGGTGCTATATCGGTAGCAGATAGCTCTGGATCATCTGAATTCAAATGTGTATACAAATGTAATAATGATTGTAATTCTTCACGTTTAATTGGTCTTATGCAAACCTCATCAGTCATATTAATCACACCTCGATAGTCATGTTATTGTAAGGCTCTTTTCGTAAAATTTTTTCTATAAATTGGGACCATACAAAGTGGCTTATTATTTTACAAAAGGAAAGTTGTCACGAACGCTAGATGTTTACGTGCTTATATCTTTAAACGAAAAACAACTATCCATGAAACACCTTATTTTAAAGAAGCAAATAGCCTGTTATATCGCCTTAACTGTATACGAAGATCCTTTCGATCAATGAATATCACTAGCACTAATTTACAAAAGAGACTGGAAAAGCATCCAATCTCTTTCCATTTAACATATGTAATTTTTTTAACCTCTACCTGATTGCTTATTATAATTTCTTATTATCATACCGGTAGACCTCATCATGCCAAACTTTTCATAGTAAGGCTGAAGGTCCTCATCACACATCACGTCTATCATGTATATGTCATTAAGTTCTTGTAGCATTCGAGTGACTAATTCCTTTCCAACTCCTTTGTTTTTGTATGTCGGCAACACTTCTAGCAAAGGAATGTAAGCAGAAAGAACGCCATCACTTATAGCTGTAATAAACCCAACAACTTGATTATTTGTTTCATCTATTGCAATGATAACTTTATAGCTATTTGTCAACAACCTTAAATGTGTTTGTGGACTAGGCGGATTCGGCCAATCTACAAAAAAACCTTCAAGCATTTCATGAGTAACTCCATTAAGTGACGATGTATATTTCAATATTTCCAGCTCCCTATCTGTCATTTTAGTAAAATATTTGTTAACAGATGGGTATTAAAAATATAATAACAACGATAAAACCTCCTGCTTGAAAAATGTATGCTCATACTTTATTCTTCGATGTATTCAAAAATCCTCTTTGTTACTTTTATGTTACTCTTTTCTACTAAAATACGGACCTAATTCCCCTTGTTCATGTGTAACAACATATGTCTAACTAAAATATTCATCTACTATATAAACATCCTGTTCATCTTTAAAATCATCCGCACATATGTGAGCAGCATTTTCTATGAGTAACACCATATCTAATTGCTGATAAAATATATAACATGTCCCTTTAGGTTCATTATTAAATACAAGGTCGGCTTCTTCCCCTTGTAAAAACGGCACCTTCTTAAAGCTAAAAAGGTGCCATAAAAAACCTCCGACACTATTTAAGTATATCTTCACCTTTCCACTTTCCTTTAGATGATTTGCAATTGTCTTCTCCCACTTACTACGTAAATAAAATCCTTTATCATGTATTTCTTGTCATCAATATTCTTACTTTTAAGATTTACTAATAATTCATTAACTTTGCCATGTAAAAACTGTTCTAAACTTATACTTCCTCCAAGCTATTAAATAACCCAGTTTCCATCAAGGAAAATCGGCTCAACTAGTCCTTCAACAGTTTCACCGTCTATATGAAGTTTGTCAGATCCAATCATAAAGTCTACATGTGTAATACTGTCGTTAAACCCGATTTGTAGTAGCTCTTCTTTACTCATTTGTTTTCCGTTTTTAATACAAATAGGCAATGCATTACCTAATGCAAGGTGACAAGATGCATTTTCATCATACAAAGTGTTATAGAAAACTAGATTCGAATTAGATATTGGTGAATGATGTGGTACTAACGCTACTTCCCCAAGGTATGAAGCGCCTTCATCTGTTTCCAATAGACCTTTCAATGCCTCAAAGCCTTCCTCTGCAGCAAAATCTACAACCTTCCCATCTTTGAATGTCAGACTAAAATTATTAATAATTGTACCATTATAATGAAGGGGCTTCGTACTCGACACCTTCCCATTCACGCCCGTTTTCACAGGAATAGTAAATACTTCTTCGGTAGGTAAATTAGGCACAAAATTTGTTCCTGCGTCGTTTGTGAATTTTGCACATAACCATTGATGTGCATCTGGTAATTCAATCGTTAAATTCGCACCAGGCCCACTGTAATGCAATTTTTTGTATTTTTTATTATTTAAATAATTCGCACGTTCATTTAAGGAGCTAATATGATCCTTCCACATTTCAACTGGTTCTCCATTATTAATACGTGTAACTGCAAAAATTTGTTCCCAAAGCTGTTCAACAGCTTCTTCTTTATTTAAGTTCGGAAATATCATCTGCGCCCATTCAGGTGTAGGCACTGATACAATTGCCCAGCTTATTCTTCCCCCACCTATATAACCTTGAAACTCTTTCATAGCTGCTCTTGCAGCCTTTGTTGCCACCGCTACACGATTTGGATCAATATCCTTCAACAGTTCTGGGTTTTGAGCATAAACGTTTAAATATGCTACATTATCCTCAGCCATATCTAATAAGCCCTTCACTTTCCATTGTGGAAAACTCTTTAAACCTTCTTCAGGTGCTAGTTCATATTTAAGTAGATCTAGTTGACTATCTATGTATTCGACTAATACATCCTTTGCTCCAGCTTTATAAGCTTGCTTCACCACTTTATGAACGAAATCTGTTGCCTCTATAGGTGTGTTAATATAAACAGTTTGACCCTTTTGAACATTTAAACCGACTTGTACTACAGTCTCAGCGTATTTTTCTAATTTCATATCAAAATTTATCAAAGTCATTACCTCCTAAATAATCCCCATATATATATGTCATAAGTTTAATGAACCACTATTTATTATCGCATAATAGTTAAATTCCACTTACCAATAAATTCGAACAACTCATTCATATAACTGTTTTCAATATTTAAAAATGTTCTACCTATTATATACAATAACCTAATCTTCTTCCAATAGAAACCAAGTTCTTGACGAACACTACTGTAACATTTATAATTACAGTAATTATTATTATTAATTTGTTTTCGTACAAGAAAAACTTCACATAAAATAAAAGCTGATGAAATCGTATAATACTACTTTGATCTGCTCACTTTAGCAACATTTGCAACTAAGTTACAGAGCATTAATTACAAAGGAGGGAATAAATATGAAGCCTTTACTTATCGGTGATTGGGTGAAAGGTACAAGTCGAAATGATGAACTATATCATGGTTTTATTGAATCCTTAGAAGGACAAACTGGAGTCGTTCGTATTGTTCAGAGTGATAACCATGAACTTGAAGGAAAATCCATTAAAATACCAATAACTACCATTTCGATTATTCAACACTCAGACTTACAACAAGAGGGTTATCTGTTAAACTTAATTGACATCGCACTTATTGAACGTGATGAAGAAACTTTCATGAAGCTAACAAAAAAACTAAATGCTATTCGCAACAATAACAAAGAACTAGTTGGCGTAAAGAATGCTACAACAGCTGTAAGCGATAGAGAACTTAACCGTCAATAACTTTGTTCACACAATAAGGTGAAATTGCCTTTTGACATGTAGTTAAGGGAGGGAGAAAAACAAAAATGAACAGTGAATTTTCACTTGCCGTGCATAGCCTCACATATCTTGCGTTATTACCTGGCAAAATGGCTACTAGTGACTATTTAGCCGAGAGCGCTTCAGTTCATCCAGTGAGAATACGTAAGATGCTCAGCTTACTCAAAAAAAATGGCTATATTAAATCAAAAGAGGGTGCAGGTGGAGGCTTTATACTTGCTTGTGAACCTAGCG
This sequence comes from Cytobacillus sp. Hm23, assembly GCF_051842895.1. NCBI lineage: Bacteria > Bacillati > Bacillota > Bacilli > Caryophanales > Bacillaceae > Cytobacillus > Cytobacillus sp. Hm23. The sequence continues at coordinate 4,094 of NZ_JBPXRQ010000040.1, read as the reverse complement.
AAGTAACATTAAAAGAAATTTATTCAATAACTTCTGAAGGAACTCTGCAGCCAAAATGCTCCCAAGCAAATGAACAATGTATCATTGGTGCAAATATGAAGCATGTGCTTTTTTCCATCTTCCAAGACGCTGAAGAGCATCTAGGCAATTTCTTAGGGCAATTTACAATTGCTGATATATTAGTTCAAATTAAAGAAAAAGATGCACAAAATATATAAGCAAATGACTTGGTTTCGACCAAGCATTTGATCTAAATGTAATTTAAACAATTACAGTTCAGGAGGGATCATATGAATATGAACGTTGTGTCTTATACAACTAATAATGAACAAATTTTTCAAGATCAAAATAAATTAGAAGCATACGGACAAAACCATCAAGTCGAACATGGAACGGTAATATATAGTCCTCAAGCACCTATCAATTCTGTGTTATTTTTAGTAAAAGGAACGATCCTTTTAACAGATGCTGAAAAAGGTACTGAGAAAATCGTTCATGAAGGCGAATTTTTTGGTGACCGATCAATTTTTTCTTCAAAGCATATAAGTGCCAAAGCTTTGTCTAATGCTGAATTCTTTCAAATTGATGCTTATAACTATGCTCAATTAATGGGGAATAATCCTAAGCTTGCTTTAAATATCGTTGAAGAGTTATCTAATCAATATTTAGACAAACAAATTTCACAGCCTACAAATTTGTTACAAAAATTGAAAACATCAATACAATCACACAGATCGAAAAAACAAGTGGATATGCGTTACGAAGAATGTTTATAAATATTAAATAGTTTTTATTGACTTTTCTAACTGTAACATCTAGAATTACAGTATAATATTAATTGTCACGAATGATTAAACTTTTTTGACAGTTAATTGTAACAAAAAAAATTACATTAAATATAGGTTAGGAGAATTTAACTCATGACAACTACAAAAAAAGATATGTCTGCATCAGAAGTGATGAAAGCACGCACATCAGTACGTAAATATGAAAAGGGACATGTAATGCCTAAGGAAGACCTAGAAGAAATTCTTAACTTAACAGTAACAGCACCATCTTCATGGAACTTACAACATTGGAAATTTATCGTTATTGACAAAGAAGAAGATAAACAACGCCTACTTCCAATCGCTTATAATCAAGAACAAGTTGTTGACAGCAGCGTAACGGTTGCAGTTTTAGGTGATTTACAAGCGAATAAAAATGCAGAAATCGTGTATGGCGAAGCAGTTAAAAAAGGCTTTATGCCTGAAGAAGCTAAAAATACATTAATCGCTCAAATTAACGGTGCATATGCTAGCATTCCGAACGCAGCACGTGATGAAGCAATTCGTAATGGATCATTAGCTGCGATGCAATTAATGTTAGCTGCTAAGTCACTTGGATATGACACTGTCCCAATGGGTGGTTACGATTCAGTAAAATTTGTTGAAGAATTTAATGTTCCTGAGCGCTACGTTCCTGTTATGCTTATTTCTATCGGTAAAGCAGTTGCACCAGCTCATCCGACACCTCGCTTCCCTTTAAAAGATGTTATTCTTTAATAAATTTTTTTAAAAAACGCTTGGAAAACCAAGCGTTTTTTCTTTCATCTATTTATCCTTTAGATAGAACATTTCATAAATGTAGTTACTCAACTTCTTCCTCATCTTTTAAAGACATGAAATGTACAGCTGAATTTGTTGCAGCATGTTCTTTAGCTGAATCACTCGCTTTATCACTCGCTTTTGAGTTTTCTTTATTCTCCAAAGATGGATTTATTTTTGTGTCAACGTGATTTATTACTACAGTTTCTTCATCTTTCTTTTCTCCATCAGTAACTTCTTGTTCAGCATCCTCTTCTAATGCTAGTTCATTAAGCTCTATAGCGATTTCTTCAGTTTCATCATTCATCACTTCTTCTATTGTAGCATGTACCGCAGAGTTAACTGACGCATGTATTTTAGCTTGTTGATTAGCTTTATTCTGTGAAGACGGATTTGTCTTTTTATCTGAAATTAATTCTTCATCTACTTCTTCAGTATTTTCTTTATCCTGACTATCTTCTTCACGACTAACTTCTTGATCCTCAGAATCATCTTCAGTTATACTTTCTTCATCTTTTTGAGGCTTTGTAATGATATCATCACTTTCAATATGTTCCTCAATTGATGCATGCACTGCTGAATTTTCTGAAGCTCTTTCTTTGGCTCTCTCACTTGCTCTTTCACTTGCTTTTGAGTTTGCTTTATTTTCTTTAGAAGGATTGTTCTTTTCCTTCGTCTTTACTTCATCAATATCATCACGTTCATCATATTTTTGAACACTTTGGATATCACTTATTTCTTGTTGTTCTGAAGCTTCACTCATACCAGCTCCAACTAATAGACTCACTGAAATTGCTCCCGCTACAACAAATGATTTAACAACCTTGTTCATTAATAATCTCTCCTTCTTCTTTTAGAATTTATTTTGATAATTAGCAAGAAGAAGATAAATCCGGTGGTTGAGAAGGAGGCGCATTTATCCATTGATTGCTCAAGGCTTGGATATTTGAAACACTATCCTTCTTCTGTGAAATTTTAAATCTATGTTGATTTAATTCAAGTGCTTGTAATTGGTGATTTAAGTTAGACCCTTGCCCTCCTCCATCAGTAGAAGAGCTAGGTGAACTGTGCAAGTTGTTAATGTTCACCACAACATAGTAATAGTCTAGTAGCATTCCTCTTTTACTTTGTTCTTCAGATTTTGAGTTATAGTTGGTTGTACTTGACTTAGTTCTTTCTTGCATATTTTGTTCAGTCTTAGTCGACCTAATAATAGATTGCTTAAATTGTTTGGCTTTCTGTCCATCATCACTATGGTTTACAACTTGATCAGATGGACTACCCTTTATCTTTTTCAGTTGGTTAGCCTTGTCCTTTGTCTTGTCTAGAACTTTGGTATTCTTAAAAGATTTTTTACCATTATTAGTCTTCTTGGTTGACTGGATGTTTTTGTGATTTTCCTTAGCTTGATTCTGTTTTTCATTTTTCTTAGTTTTTGAAACTTCTTTTTGCGCCTGACTGTTATACGTCCCTTTTTCTTTGTTGTTATTTTTATTCTTGCTGTTTATTTTTATTTCAGCCTCTACTTTAAGGTCTTTATTAGCATTACCATTGCTTGCCCCAGACACGTAAGTAGGTATGACGAGAAATAAGGATATTAGGAACACTATAGAGGAAACAATACGATAGTCCACGTTTTCACCACCTTTCTTCGGTGACCCTACTATAATAGTTCATTTTGACTTATATCTTTTTGTCGGTTGTATTTAACTTAACAAATATTTCAATTTATTCAGTTATTTAAAAAATAAAATAAATTAGAGCTGTTAAATATGATTTGATATAATTATCAATGCTTAAAGATAAAAGAGGCTGGGACATAACTAGCCTCAAAAAGTGAAAAAGGTGAATTTGAGCGAGCTCAAATTCGCCTTTTTCTATTTAGAGTGGTAGTGCCTCTATTATCCTATTTGTTGGCAGTGAGTTTTCTTAGATTCACTGCCATTAACGCGAGGCCAATTTCGTTTTCTACCTTCGATTTTCCACGTACAGAAAATCGAGAGAAACACAAATTCGCCTTCAAAAATCCAAAAACTGGTTCCACATCGATTTTTCGTTTTCGATAGATGGCACCCGTCTTCTCTTCTAAAAGCTTCCCTCTTACATATTCTTTTTGCTGTTCCCATTTTTCATTCACCATTAGTTTTCGATTGTTGCCTTCTTTTGCTTTTGTGCATAATGAACGGAAGGGGCATGAGGAACAATCTTCACACTCATAGATTTTGAACTTCCGTTCAAATCCTGTACGATCATTGCGAATAGAATGATATTGAAATTGAAGACGTTTTTGATTTGGGCATGTATATGTATCTGTTTCCTCATCATACTCCCAGTTGTCGGGATTAAATTTGTTTTGTCGGTACCTCTTCTTTTGTTCCTTTAAATATAAATTATACGTAATAAGCGCTTCTTTTTTTCTATTAGAAAGGATATCATTATAGTTCTGTTCACTACCATAACCTGCATCTGCAACAATGTGGTTCGGTAACTCGAAATAATGTTGCTCAA
>NZ_JBPXRQ010000039.1:0-47903 GCF_051842895.1 Cytobacillus sp. Hm23 | reverse complement strand
TTTATTTTATCAGAAGTAGTCCTTATTTTAATTCAAAAATAATCAAAGCCGGTGAAATTTTACTCGTCGTAAAATTTCACCGGCTTTTTCATATCAGAGTTGGGTTTTGTCCCAGCCTCGATGAATTCAACTGAGAGTTGAAAACAAAGTAATTACCAGAAAAATGCGAATGCGAGTGCTGTTATTGCAACTATACCGACTATCGCAACAGCTGCAACTGCAGCAGCTCCACCGAACCCACCGTATCCACCATATCCTCCAACATACCCTAGACCATACCCGCCAAAACGTCTCGGTCCCGGGCCCATTGGTCTAATATATACGTGTGAGGGTGTTACACTGTCTACAATACCTCGATGAACTCCTCCACCTCTTAAACGAACTTCCACAGGTCTTCCTCTATATGAACAACATCTGTTGTATATATGTTGACACATATTGTTTGAATCTCCCCTCTATTGAATTTATTTATGATGTAAGGCTTACTAGTTGTTTCAATCCAGTGAATATACTATAGTTTATGTAATGATTTCATTTTTTGCGTGGGACTAACGTTGAGGGCTATCGTGGAGTTTATTTGAAAGGCTCTTTTCGTAAACATTGTTGCTATTGTTATCAAATTAGTACTATAAAAAAAAACGGTTTTATATTGTTAGTCATTGTTTTACAGAAGTAAAGGTGCCACGATCTATATTTGTGCACGTGTTTACTCTTAATACGAAAAACAACAATAATGCGAAAACAGCCATTTGAAATGTACAATAAATTCGAAAATTCTTGTTCCAAACGTGCCTTTCATTAGTTAATTTATTTTTATACACACGAAATTAATTGATAGTCCCATGTATTTAAATGTTTCTTTATCACTATTACATTTTTATTGGAGTGAGATACTATGAAGCCAATTGAAAAGGAGAATGTCCAAGAGGTTCTCGATAAACTCTTGAACGAAAAGTTATTCGTACATTTAGAAACAACTACTGGTGCCTATGCTAATCATTTTGATGAAAAAAATATGACAGTTGCCGCTTTTATAAGAAACGTGCCAATTTGTTTCTCACAAGCAAAAATTACAGGCCTCGGACCGTATCGTATAGGACTAAAAATAGAAAAAGGCTGGGTTTATGCTGAAGGAATTACTGATTGGGAGATTAATGACCAATTCCAAGTATTGCTTGCTGGGCATGATAAGGAAGGTCGTTTAGCGATATCATTACAGCTTAGTAAACAACCATTTAATGAGTAAGGAGGTAGAAAGAGATGGAACGACACGTACTTGTAGTATTACCACATCCAGATGACGAAGCTTTTGGTGTGGGTGGCTTAATAGCACAATATTCTAAAAAAGGAATTCCTGTTACATATGCTTGCGCTACACTAGGAGAAATGGGTAGGAACATGGGGAGTCCGCCAATCGCAAATAGAGAGTCGCTCCGAATGTTAAGAAAAACTGAACTACAAGAAGCTTGTTCAGTACTAGGAATTAACGATTTGCGTATGTTAGGATTTAGGGATAAAACGCTAGAATTCGAAGATGAGGCAAAACTAGTTAATAGTATAAAAGCTGTGATAGATGATGTGAACCCGTCAATGATCATTACCCACTATCCTGGTCATGGTGTTCATCCTGACCATGATGCATGTGGTTTAGCTACAGTTAAAGCTGCAAAAAAAATAAAGGGTGACAATAGACCGAGAGTATTAGGTCATGCAATATCAAAAAATCGTTTTGAGGTACTTGGCAACCCAACTTTCACTGCCGATGTAAATGACGTATTTGATATTAAAGTAAATGCCTTGAAGGCCCACCGTACACAAACAGAAGGTATGATCAAAAGGTATAATGAAACGAAAGAAAAAAAAGAAGAATTCAAAAAATGGTTCGGTACTGAATTATTTTGGGACATAGACGTTAATAAATTTTAGTAGTAACAAACTCGGCTCAACTAGCCGAGTTTTTATGTTATTCAGTCGAATAATATTTTGTGATGTCTTTTAGTACTTTATTTAGTATTGAGCAGAACTTAAGATATGCTCTTAATGTTTGGAAGCTTACTAATTATTTTAGGCTGTATCCTCTTCAGATTCTCTACCATCGTCAAGTAATAATGCCCCATTACGAATTAATGATTGGAATAAATCAAGCGGAAAAACACCGCCATATTTTGCATTCTCCATTTCAATTCTTACATTAGAAGAATTAATTTTTACAACTTTTAATTTTTTTGAATTATAGAAATTGGGAACAAACTTTGTCGTAATTTCAAATTGCATATTTTCTTTTAGCTCCATCATAGTCACCTTTGTATTAGTATCGTGTTTTATACAATATAAATTTTTCCTGTTATTGATTACATTAACCAATTTTTTTCTTTTTATTCAGCGAGTATATAAAATAATTTTGAAAATATCCTTCCACCTAATAAAAACCAGAGAAATTAGGTAGTAGCGAAAAAGGGGCGAACGCATACACTAAATACGAGATATAGGAGGAGGTAGAAACCAAATGTACTATCAGCCTGGAGGCAATTATTACACGCAACAAACAAACCTTCAGTTACCGGACAGAATGAATAGGGTAAGAACGCCAATGCAAATGTATGTACAACAAGTGATACAAAACTGGAACGATGGTCCAAAAAATCAAGTTTTGAAGTTCATGAAAAAATATGGCCTTCCAGATGAGGCAACACCAAGAATGATGATTTGGTATAACAATGAACCATGGAAACGCACAGTAATATATAAAGAAACCGTACTGCACAATTTTCCTAAAAAACATGTTGATTTCATTGAACAAACCATTTCATATAGAGTACCGATACATTTATACGATAATATCGCAAGATTTGATGGGAGTATCATATTAGATCGCACAAAAGGTGAAGTGACAGCGAGGTGTGATAATGAGGCGATGAATTATGCTGCGTTAAATATTATGCATGAAATTGTCACAAGAAAGCGTACTGAGCAAGAAGCAAGGGATTATTTAGCTAAGACAGTGAAGGAATATGAAAACAACGAGCCAACACCTTATACGGAAGGTTTTTTATTTAAGTTACCAACAAAGAAGACAGCTGATCCTGATAAAGCTGTATTGTGAACATAATGCCTGCAACAATTGTAGGCATTATTCCATTGTTTAAGGTTGTTTTCGCATTGATAAGGTAAAAAACGCGAAGATATTTAAATTACCAAAACACGAAAATGTAAAAGAAGTTTGTTTTGGAGATTTTTAAAAAAGTCTTTATTAAAGTTCACAAGATTGTAAATGTAAAAAACCGCCTAAAGTATTAGACGGTTTAATACATGTTAGAGCTTAAAATTTTTGAACGTTTGAAGCTTGAGGGCCACGGTTACCTTCTTCGATATCGAAAGAAACTTCTTGACCTTCTTCTAGTGTTTTGAATCCTTCACCTTGAATTGCAGAAAAGTGTACGAATACGTCGTCTCCGCCTTCAACTTCGATAAATCCAAAACCTTTTTCTGAATTAAACCACTTAACTTTACCTTGTGCCATTTTTTCCTCCTGTGTGGATATCTTCCACTATGTAATGCTTATTCTTACTCCTATTGCTCTATAATATGAACTACATTCATAAAAAGTTTTAGGAATAACAATAATTAAAATAAGTATATCATTTTTTATAACAATTTCAATATGGTTTTTTAAGTTTATTCTTCCACAAGAGTAAGTCGATATGGTAACATTTGTTTATGATTTGACATCATGATAAGCAAATAATGAGGGTGAATAAAAATGACGAATAGAATTTTGTTTACAGGAGGAGGATCAGCAGGGCATGTAACAGTAAACCTGGCACTGATTCCTTATTTTATAAAAGAAGGTTGGGAAATTGATTATATCGGTTCAATTAATGGGATTGAAAAAGAACTTACTGATAGTATTCGGGAAGTAAATTATCATAGCATCTCAACAGGAAAGTTGCGTCGTTACTTTGATTGGAATAATCTTAAAGACCCTTTCAAAGTCGTAAAGGGAGTATTTCAAGCTTATTCAATAATAAAAAGAAGGAAACCTAATGTCGTCTTTTCAAAAGGTGGTTTTGTTTCCGTGCCTGTTATTATTGGTGCAAAACTAAACAAAGTACCTATAATCACTCATGAATCAGATTTAACACCAGGCTTAGCAAACAAACTTTCACTCCCCTTTACAACAAAGGTATGTACGACATTTCCAGAAACAAGGGATCATTTACCTACGCATAAGGTTGAACACGTTGGAGCGATTGTTCGTAAAGAAATATTTGAAGGTAATCCTGTCCAAGGAAGGATAATCACGGGCTTTACGAAAAATAAACCTACACTGTTAGTTGTGGGTGGAAGTCTTGGTTCTAGGCGAATTAATGAAGTTGTAAGAGCAAGTCTTGACAAACTGTTACCACAATTTCAAATCGTACATATTTGTGGAAAGGGACAAGTAGATAAGTTGAAAAATGATCGTTCCTACAAGCAGTTTGAATATGTGAAAGAAGAATTACCTGATCTTTTATCGATGGCTGACATCGTTATATCAAGAGCAGGTTCAAATGTTATTTTTGAACTACTAGCATTGAAAAAGCCAATGCTGCTTATTCCATTAACAAAGGAAGCAAGTCGAGGGGATCAATTGTTAAATGCCAAATCATTTGAAGACCAAGGCTTTAGTAAAGTTCTTTTTGAAGAAAATCTTTCAAGTGAAACATTACAAGCTGCAATAAAAAACGTTTATAAAGATCGACATCAATATATAGCAAAGATGGAAAGATCAAATAATGTTAACTCAATTGAAAGAGTTATCAACCTTATAAAGGAGAACATGAAGAAATAAATTAATTGTGGGTTATCTTATTAGGAGCTTAACAAGCATATTCTCGTGATCGTGGCAAATGTTGTGCTATTTAGAAGATAATAATTTCATTAAGAGCTAGCTAATCCAATTAATTTATTTAAACAATAGTTGAGAAAAATTATTTACAAAAGAAAGAACTTATCAAAGGCTCCGGTTGTATTTATTTCATAGTGGGGGAATGAAGTGAATATGAAACAACCCGTTCAGCGTTCAGAATTGAGAACAAGCTTAGGTAAGGTATATTATATTTCTAAGCGCTATTTAAAGTGGTATTTTAATGATACAAGTTTTGCAAATGAAAAAGACAATGGTAAGCTTCCTGTTATTATATATAAACATCAAACACCACTGTTACGCAAGTTGAAAAATGTTGATATGTGGCTACAACAAAATAAAGTTCACAACATTCGTTTGGCTATAAAAAATGTAAACGGTATCGTTGTAAAACCTGGTGAAACATTTTCATATTGGAAATTAATAGGGAAACCTACTAAGGGTAAGGGGTATGTTAATGGGATGGTTTTGTCTCATGGCACGTATAAAGTAGGTATAGGTGGAGGGTTATGCCAATTGTCAAATTTAATCTACTGGATGACACTCTATACCCCATTAACTGTCATTGAGAGGCACCGTCATAGTTATGACGTTTTTCCAGATTCTAATAGGACACAACCATTCGGTAGTGGAGCTACTTGCTTTTTTAATTATATTGACTTACAAATAAGAAATGAAACAACACAAAACTATCAACTTCATTTATATTTAACTAAAGATTATTTAGTTGGTGAGTGGCGTTCGGAAAATGAGCCTGTACATTCATATAAAATTTATGAAAAGGACCATTTTATTACAATGTCCACTTTTGGCAAATACGTCAGACACAATTTATTACATAGGAAAGTTTACAATAAGAATGGAGAAGTTTATAAAGACGAATATATTACTGAAAACCATGCTATTATGATGTATGAGCCGTTAGTAGAACAAGGGAAGGACAAAGATGATTAAACTAGGACCTTTTCATATACGTTGTTGCTATAATTCCAAAACTAATAGAGAAAAATGTCGTTTTACAGAAGAGAAGATGCACGACGTCTAGTTGTAAAAGTGTTTATTTTTTCGTGCGAAAAAATAACACCAATGCAAAAACAGCCTTAAACTATAATGATATTCGGGGGAAATGTGCCATGTGGACAAGAATCCTACCTATAGTTGTATTATTCGTTTTAGTTGGTTGTAAAAATGACATACATTCAAAAGAGCAAGTAGAAATAACTAAACTTAAAGAACAAGTTGCTCTGTTGGAGGAGCGGCTAAATGAAAAAGTCAGTGCAGAACAAGTGTCTGACTTGATCGACTCTAAAGAAGAAGAAATCAAAATGGGAGTTAAAGATACGTACCTACTTGATAACCAAAAATTAGAGCAATTAGAGCATTTAATAACAAAACTTCCTAGTATTAAGATTATTACTGGGTTTATAACTGACTTGGACTCTGAAAATCTTGATAAATATATTACTATCGATCCTGTTAACTATTTAAGTGGAGAAAAAGCCATACAAGCCGCAATGGATGATGGGAATGTTTCTAGAGAGGAAGTCTTCTTACCAAATGGTTTTTATATACAAAATAAGCAAGTTGAGCAAATTAGTTATCGGCTTAGTTCAGATCTATTGCTATATATAGCTGACGGTATCGATAAAAACTACACTGAAGATCTTAACATGGTCATTGAACCATATGAGAGACTCTTTTACTTATATATAAATAATCATGAAGTCATCATGATAGAGGAGCAATATCTTCCTTAAACTTGAGGATTATATGAAAACGAGTGGTATAGAATACTTCTTTTCATGTTGTATGCTAGAAAATATGTATTTACACATTTGTAAAGATTTATACGATCAACTAGCTTTATACATACTTCTTTCCTTTGCATCAGAATTTACAAATTGAAGTAAATGATGAAAATAGATCATAATGATTTTACAAAAACCACCTATCCTATTCCAATTTATTTAAATAAAATATTCTTTTAAATACAATAAAATTATTATTTCAGAAATAAAGACATGATTATATCCATCAGTGATCGTATTTGTTTAAAGAGAGAGGGTAAACGAATGGATGAGAAATTTCCGATTATTGAAACAGATAGATTAATCTTAAGAAAAGTGACAAAAAATGATGCGAATGAAATGCTTGCATATTTATCAGATGAAGAAGTTGTGAAACATATGGGTTTAACACCATTTCAATCATTATCTGACGTTTGGGATGAGATAGAGTGGTATGATTCCATTATAGAAGAAGGCACAGGTATAAGGTGGGGAATCACTTTAAAAGGTAATAATAAGGTGATAGGAAGTTGTGGTTTTCTAAACATGAAATCTAAACATTTCAGAGCTGAAGTTGGATTTGAATTAAGCAAAGATTTCTGGGGGAAAGGTATAGCTAGTGAAGCGTTAGAGGGTGTTATTAATTATGGGTATCGTCATTTTCAGTTAGAAAGAATTGAGGCTTTAATAGAACCTGCAAATCTTCCATCACAAAAACTAGTAGAACGGCAAGGGTTTATTAGAGAAGGGTTGCTTAGAAGTTATGAGTATACGTGTGGTAAATTTGATGATTTATATATGTACTCAATATTAAAAACAGACGTGAGATCTTTATAAAGAATAAAAGCTATTTAATATGGTAACTTCCTTCTAGATGAAGGCGAAGGCTATTGGGATGATGAGTCTCATGAGAGAAAGATAGTTTCTAAAAGACTTACTAATATAAATTCTTATGATCAATGACGTATTACAATGTTATTGATCATTTTTATATTGAATTACTTATTTGAGTGTGTATACAATCATTTTTAGGAAGGGGGGAGTATATATGACATTCGAAAAGTAATGTGATTCAATTCCGTCCTAGGAGCAAACCAACGCGTTTAAAAGTAAAATCATCTGAAGAAATACTTGCCGAATCAAAGAGGCAGAGAATTGAAACGATGAAGACTGTTGAGAAGTATAAGAAAAATCATAATAAGAATGATTAAAAATTCTTATTATGATTTTTCTTATATAATACTATGGATTCCTCTGATTCCTCCCGCAAAATAATACTCCTTCAATTCTTCAAAGTCTGTACTCGGTTCATTCTTTGATATTCTAAATCTTATCCTCATTTATACAGTATCAACAGCCCAAACATTCACTTTAACAAAAGGCAGACCCGAAATAATATACTCCTAATAAAGATTTGTATCTCAACGTGTATCAAAACAATCATATTTTTCTACATGCTTCATGAGATTATTTTTTTATACATATAATCTTGATTAATACTTAGTAGTAACTCAGAATAATAAAGACATAAAAGCTGTTAACAAGATGTCAAATTACCTATGTCAAAGCATTTTATACTACAATCCTCAACTGTTATTTACGTTCAATTAGTTTTGTCGCCCAAGCCATAAAAGAAATGTTGCACAGAACAGAAAAACCCTCACTGTCCATAAGGTAAAGTGAGGGTTATAGTTATAAGGTTTTATCTGCAAAACTTTACATCTTTAATTAATATGGATGATAAAGAAGGGGAATTTCTGAATATGAAATAAATGTTGGTTTGAACAAGTTCTATAATTAACAGACGCTGTATTATAATTGCAACTCCAAATAACACAGAAAGAATCCAATCGATACTACTTGAGTTTGGATAACTAAGGTAGACTTTCACACACTATGCCGTCATTATCATTACCATCCAATTGATGTTGATCTTGATCAGGTCCACCAGAAGCTATAAAAAATAATTGTGCTTCATCTTGATTTTCAAAATCTCTACAATCACGATTATGTCCAGATGGATCAAATTTTAGATTAGCTGTAGTTTCTTCAATACCCACATTCTTATCAATATTTACAGCTAATTCTTCACTTTGAGACATACTATTATTAAACCCATATTCCTGAACATAGTTTTCTAAACTCCAAATTCCTACATTTGGTTTTTGAGCTTTACTTTGAATTCCATAAAACTGATCAACATATTTAATGTTTGCTGGATAAATATAAGCAACTGGGCTAACCCTTCCTCTAGTAACATTTCATTGAACATCTTCTTATGACACTGAAGTACCAAGTGAAGAGGTAAGTGATGAAGATACAGATGTTAACAAAGATGGAGAGGTTAATGAAAGTGATTTGAATGAAATTGTCGAAGCAATCTTAGGTGCTGAAGATGGTAACGCATAACTGACTTTGATTACCCTACTCTACTGGGTGGGGTTTTTATTAGTATTTATCTATACATATCTAATAAAAAAAGATAATTTCGTCTTAGAGTGTTCTTGCAACACTATCAATCACAATATACATTATGGTTACAAAACAATTATTTTACTATCCTCTTTAATTGGTTTTTGGGATTCCAATTATCAGGCTGCTTTCTTGCTTTAGAATACCAATTACATCCTTCTTCTATCCACTTTTTACGGTAGTCTTCAAATGAATATCCATCATTACCATCTGAATAACCGTATTGAAATCCACAAGAAGGACAAATTTCATATGATGGGTATTTATCCATTATATATGCTGGCTCTAATAACTCATCATATCCACCAACTGGGCATATATCTATTTTAATCACCTCTAAACACATTATTTACTAAGAATATAATAATAAAGATAAGATTTTCAAGGGTTATTTGAAATCGATAATTTAATCAACTTGACTTGGTAAACACAAGTGATAAAGTGGTTACTCGGTCTATTTTTTAGAAAATCTCACACATCTTTAAAGAAGTTAATATAATATACCGTACATTGAAATGAAGACATAATAGCAAAATCCCTTACTCAATGAGTAGGGATTTTTTGAGTTTACTGTAGTTGTAACAGAATTCTTATTTACTTTCGTCTCCTTTTTGAGAAGTGGTGACGTTGATGCATTGGCAAGTACTATCGAGTGTTGCCGCACCGTTTGTTCCTGCATCTAAAATTGAAAGACGGTACATATGACAGCCGATGGGTGGATGATCACAGACTGTGTTGTTTGGGGTTAATGTATGATTTCCACCTCTTTGATCAAACACTCTGTAACTACATAATGTAGTGGCGACTCCACCTGTTAATCGTTCGACTACATAATTCACATCAACAGGAGGGCTGCCTCCTACTTGTAAGTCAACCATCGTGTCAACCTTAGCAACCCAATTTTTTTCTGTAACGCTTATTGTATCAGTTGTTAAAATGAGAGGTATAAATGGTGTTGCCTGATTACCATCTGACAATGTTACATTGCCAAATTGACAATTGCAAAATATTTCGTTGTCTTTACCTTTGCAATTACAATTAGACATAATTTTTCATTCCTTTCAGTGGTATTGTTAGGTGATAATGCCACCTCTATTTAATTAGTAAATGCTCGTTTATGTATTCTTGTAACTGACAGGAGACCATGTAACATGTTCTTATTGAAAGAAATACGGGCAATTGTATATAGAAGTAGTAGAATTAATAGAAATTGAGTCGAATACGTCGTGTATTAAGGATAATTTCTCTAAATAATAGAAAATGGGCAAGTTATAGGGATGCTAGTCCAAGAAATAAATAGAGTTATGAATAATATGTACTACAAAAATTTATAGAGAGTAGTGATCATATGAATACCTATTTATTTGTAATGACTATGGTATGTTGGATGTGTATGATGATAATAATGCAAGAGCAGGGAATAATATCAACTGGAAATAGAGAATTCATTTCTTTAGAGGGCGGCAGTCCCAATACAATAATGATTGATCAAAATCAATTATTTTTATAATGAAACAAAATGATTATTTAGGTTACTAAGGGCTAGCACCAGTCCTTTTTTGTTTAAAAAAATTAATAACCTTCTTATAGATACTATCCATAGATATAAAGTAAAAACAATTATAGAAGGTGAAAATAATAATGAAAGAAAAAGATTGTAAATGTAGAGTCGTTCCACCACCACCACAAGGACAGCAGTGACAACCTGATAAACAGGGACAGCAAGGACTACAATGACCAATGGGTACACCTGGATTATCGGATCCTCAATCAGCATTTAAAGCTGAAAATAATATTGCTTCCCAAATTATAAATGGTACCGTATCTTTTAGGGTGAATTATCCTAGTGAAATATTTGATCTAAATAATGAGTGTGCTCCTGGTTCTTCGACGTTTACCCCAAGTCAATCTGGTGTTTACTCTATTTGTGCAAATGTACTATTTCTACCTGACGACACTGCTATAGACCATTCGACTAATATGTAAATTCTCGTTAATCTTTCTCGAGTAGCTCAAATTAGTAGTGCTTATATTGGTGGAATAATTGTGTAGCATCCTAGTAGCTTATGCACAATAGTTCAATTGCAAACTGGAGATAATGTAACAGTAACTTTTAGAAGTTCAGTAGATGGGAATATTCTGAATACAGATGAGGGAACAAACTTTGAAGCTGCAAGATTTCCATCTCCATAAGCTGATGTTTTAAACGTCAGTTTATTTTGAATATCCATGTTAAGCCTGTTCAATTAGCACGTGACTACTATTTCCTAAATTGATTACGTTATGTAAAATGATATTAGGGACTGGGAACGTTTGCCTAGTTCCATGGAAAATAAAAATATAAAATTTACACCAATGAGTATCACTTTCAATTGCAGTGACAAATGATATCGCAAATCTTGTATTTTAAGATGAATCTTCATATATTTGATTCGATCAATTAGGGGTGAATGATACGGCAAGTGATCTCTCACCAACCTGCACCGTTGCAATCACCTGGTGCGTTTTCACATCAATGACTGATACAGTGCCGTTATTTTGAGGAAATCCAATATTTACAACATAAGCCAATTTTCCATCTGGTGTGAAGGACACAGCATTTGAAGTCTCACCAATTGGAACAGTTGCAATCACGCTGTGAGTTTTCACATCAACGACCGATATGGTGCTATTATTTGGAGAAGGAAGTTCATTAAAGATATAAGCCAATTTTCCATTTGGTATAAATGACACACCAAATGAATTCTCACCAACTGGTATCGTTGCAATAACCCCGTGAGTTTTCACATCAACGACCGATACGGTGCCATTACCTAAAGGAGAAGTGTTATTTAAGATATAAGCCAATTTTCCATCTGGTGTGAAAGACACAGCAACTGAATCCTCACCAACCTGAACGGTTGCAATTACCTGGTGAGTTTTCACATCAACGACTGATACGGTACCATTACCTAAAGGAGAAGTACTATTTAAGATATAAGCCAATTTACCATCTGGCGTGAAGGACATACCAAATGGCTCCTCACCAACCGGAATCGTTGCAATCACGCTATGCGTTTTTATATCTATAACCGTTACCGATCCAAGATTTGGAGATCTATTATTTAGGACATAAGCCAATTTACCATCTGGCGTTATAGACAAATCTAATGAACTTTCACCAACCGGAATCGTTGCAATTACCTGGTGAGTTTTCACATCAATGACCGATACGGCACCATTACCAGAGGGAGAAGTGTTATTTAGGACATAAGCCAATACCATGAGAATCACCTTATTTATTTGATTTGTTACTTTAATATATGTGGGGTAGTTAAAAAATGAGATACCAAATTTAATAAATTGTATTCTTACAAACTCCTATAATCTGGAAAATCTAGATTTATCTTATGTATAACCAAGAAAACTGAAATTTGACCTATAGAAGGATATATAAGCTGCCTGAACCGTTCATGAAGGGATAAAAACTATTAGGGAGAAGTAGGTTGAATAAAACACTCTACTGTATTTTATGCTAGTCAGTTAGATTAATTAAAGCAACATAATAGAAAATTATCCAATAACTATTTTTTATGTTGAATACACTAACAACTTAGGAAGACATAAGGTGTATTACATGTCATGATGACATAGAGACTGCGGCTTTATTGCACAGCCTCATTTTTAATGTTTACATACCTTTTTGAAAAGTAGTTACATTTATGCACCTGCAAGTATAATAAGTGTTCCTCGTTGAGGAAGAGATGAGGCAAATAAACGATACTTATGGCATCCTATTTCTGGATCATCACAGACAGTATTGTAAGGGGTAAATGTATATTGCCCACTCCGATTTTCGCTCACAGTGTATTCAATATTTTTGTAGTATTCCCTGTAATACGTGCAATTTCATAATTTACAGACAAGGGGCTTGTCGCATCAGTTTGTATGACAAAAATTGAATCAATCTTTATCAGTAACCAATAGATTATCGGTTGTCAACGTTATTAAGCGTATTAGACCTTACATTTCTAATTGGCTTGGCAGGATTGCATGATGTAAGAATGATCTCTTTAATTTTAGATATAAGAATATAACCTTTTATTGTCAGGCAGTATCGTTTATTCTTTTCTATGAACTGTGTTTGTAATCAACAAGGGAAAAATGTAGCGCATCAGAGATTGTTGTTAAATATATAGAAAAAGATTGTAGGACATTTGAGCCACAAATATAAAAAAGGTGAGAAAATCAATTGCGTGATCGTCTGACCTTTTTCTTATTTTTCCTCCTATATGGCCCTGAGGAAAAAATAGTGGATCGATTTCTTTATTCATATTTTATTTGCACCAGAACTATTTATTCTTTGGTTTGAAAAGGCGTTTTTGGAGTAACCTTCATGCTTTTTAAACGCGGAAAACGTTCATCTGGGTTATTATCAAGTATCCACTCATGATGGGTCTCTGCAATCAAAGGGGTGTCATCGGCTGATATACCTTCCCAGTCAAAATCAACAGAAACATGTAGTGTTTGATCGGTATTTTCCCGTACAGAGAAATTTTTTGGATAGTGGGCACTACTTTTCACTTGTTGTTCAATTGATTCTAACCATTCCTTAAATTGATTGTTATTCACAATCTTTGAAGTCGAACTTAAATCTAATTCAAATTCATTAGCTAAAAGTTCATCAAATTTATTTTTATTAACATTTACTGTTTCTATTAAATATAACCAATAATGCATAAATGATTTTGCTCGATTTTCCCCATAAGCAGATGAAAATTGTGGATCCTCAATAGTTTCTATAGGCTCTATTTTAACTTTTGTGAACAGAGGGAGATCATTGTCTCTGAGCCTTAAGACAGTGGAATAATGAATTGTATAGCTATAGCGACTTTTATCGGGACGTATGTTTTGATAAAGTATATCTGCTTCTAATGACAAGTAATTGTTATCCAAACGATTTACTTGGGTATGATTAACATGATGAGCATTTTGCCACCCTTCATACATCATCAATCGTTCTTCTATATTTTCTTTCCCTGTAGAAGTCCCTGATTGTGCGGAGATTTCGATATCACTTGCTAAAATATCTAATTGATTATCAATACGGGCCTTATTAAAAGGCATCTCATACACCTGATACCATCGATAATATTGTGTTAAAGCTAAATGATTATCTTTTGTTTGAGAAAATGGATCCATTAATTGTAACTCCTTTTCAAATATTAGTTTTTTTGTATTTGGCAAGATGAATAATTTTGCTACCTTTATCCTTCCCTTTACAAGGTTCTATTATTATTGTGTAAGTTTGTCCTTTCCTATATTTACAACTAAAGATGACTCCGAAACTTACTTTGAGCTTTGAAATAACAAGCTTATATGTAAAAGGAGATTATGAGATTTCTATTTGTGTCTTTGTGACAGACAACATGTTAGATGAATTAGAACACGTAGAAAAAAGATGAACAATAATAAGAAATAGATTTCATAGGATTTTCCACAATCTGGCGTTTATTTGAAATATAGATAAGCCGTCTTATTTATTTTAGGGAGATACATTGTATTAAGGATTGTCTGAATGATAACAATTTAAAATAATTGATATTAAGTTATAAGGTAGTGATTATTAAACAATTGAAAATTATCCTTATTTAAAGAGGAGGACATTAAGAACTGCTGGATTTTGGGTATCAACTCCAATAGGTGATTTTTCCGGTAAAGTTACATACTTACGTAAATAAACATAGTATTGTATAAAGGCAATTCAGATCATACGTACTGGGTACATACTATTGATCGTAGGGAAAAAAACTGGTCTGTAACTACAGAGAAAAAATAGAAATGTAGGACGGGTCTGCTTTACTTCGTCCTCTGGAAAGAAGGAGATAACTAATGACAAAATTGTTTGCGTTTTTTTTCTTTATTCTATTAGTCGGTTGTTCTAAAGAACATTTACCTGAAAAAGATGTCGATATTTATGGTTACGACGCTGAAATTTTTTCATTTGTGAAGAGTAGTGATGTTCCATATAAAGAAAAGTTAAATCGACAATATATTCTTACAGTTAAAGATATTCAATTAGATGAGAATGTTTTTAATGATTTTTTGAAAACATATTATAATTCCTATGACCGTGACGATGATGGGTTGCGTGACTTTGAGATCACTAGTGAAACAAAAATTTACACTCAAACAGGAAATCAAAGAAATTTAGTTGATGCTTCTGAACTGACAATCGGAAGCAAAGTTAAAGTATGGATTTATGTTGCACCTGAAAATACACAATTTGTGGTAGCAGCTGAAGTTATTATAATGAGACCATAAGTTTTTAAAGCAACTCGAATTATTGGATACCTCTTTATGGTTTTCCATTTGTTTGTAGTCTTATTTAGCAATATGGTGCTAATCTGAATAAAGATTAGGTTTTTTTATTTAGGCCATATTGTTGAATAACAGGTTATTAATTAATTGTTTTGTAGTTTTTTAATTCTAGGAATCCTTCTTATTTGAGTCATTTTTTCAGCTTGCTTACCAAAATGAAAAATAATCAAATCTTTCCTAAAAGAAAATATATATGTTTTTATATCTCCTTTTTGGTACCACCTTAACTTAGCTTTTTTCTCCGCCTACCCCAATTTTATTACTTTATTATTTAACAATAGTAATAATAAGTTTTAACAATGAAATATAAATATATTTATGCTAAGTATCAAAAATTGTCGAATAATGAAGTTTTGATAGAGCTATTGTATATGAATGAAGTGTCAAGCCTCTTTTAGGGACTTTCCAATTGGATATGAAATATCGTAGCATATAAACAGCTTACATAAGTTAAATGAATTAGTTTAAGGAGTTAAGTTATTTTCAATTAAAATGAGAGCTACATGAATTTATGAATAAGGAGATGAAGAAAGATGATGAAAAAAGGAATTTTAAATCTATTATTAGCTTTTTCTATGGTTTTATTTCTAGGAGGATTTATGCAAGCAGAAGGGGCAGATCCAGGGTCAGAAGCAGCACCTTTGCCTGGAGTCTATCTCTATGAAGATTATGATTTTGAAGGAGATGTATTATATTTTTCATCTCCTGGAGAATATAATTTAGATGATGATTATGACTTTAATGATGTATTAAGCTCATTAAGAATTGTTGGTGACTACGCAGTAGTGCTTTATGAAGATGATGATTGGACAAATACCATGTCATATTTTGATAGTAGTGTAGATGATATCTCAGATTATAAAATAGACAATGATAATGCATCGTCTATCACGATTTACAAACTTCCTAAGAACGACGGAGGACTTCATTTATTTGAAGATTATGATTTTGAAGGAGACCATTATAGATTTGGTCCAGGTCTATATGATTTAAAAGATTTTGATTTCAATAATGAAGCTAGCTCTTTTTATATCAATGGTTCTTACAGAGTAACATTCTATCAAGATACTTTTTCAGGAGCAAGTGTCACTGTAAGAAGTGTGACATACTTAGAAGCGGAAGAATTAAAACATTTTATCATAGGAAATGACACGATAACCTCAATATGGGTAGAAGAACTGTAAGGTAATTAGTAAATAGGTCAGACTCATGGGCACTAGGGTCAATTTCTGCAAAAGCTACAGGTTTCTTAGGGTTATTATATCGTTCAATTTCTTCAATTTCGGAGATGATTGTGGCTGCAATCTTACCTTCTATTTCAGGAATTGAGCGAATAATATCATATTCTTCAAATTCTTTAGCTGTGACATCTATCTCTGCCTCTAACTGAGATAGGTGTTTTTTAATATTCTAAAAGAAGGTTAATATACATCTTTAAAAGTATCCAAATGACTGTCATATAACATTTGTGTATATGGGTTCTTTCTTGTGGCAGCCTTCAAACCCTCAGCTTTTTCTGCCCATGATTCAGTCCGATTTCTACATAATTGATGGATTTTATCTGCAATTTCACTTACATTCATTCCTTTTATGTCGTTAGGTGTAGTAAAAGCAAGTAGGGTATTTAAAGAAACCTTTGAAAATAAGTCTCCAAATACTCCTTTATATTCAGGGAAAACCTGATCTAAGATCGTATGAAATTGCAATTTGGTCTGTACGTAGGTTCCCGTGAGGAAATCATGTTGTCTACTAAGATTATGTAGAGTCTATGTTTGAATACTTTTCCTTTGATATGCTTCTAGGTCTTCCTTTTAATATAACTCACACAGATGGTAAGCATCGATCGCATCAGTTTTGACTTTTCGTAAACTAACTTTCTTAGATTTGTATGAAATTACTGTATTAATTAAATAATAGGTAACATCATGGTGTTCTAAAAACTGTAAAACAGGCTCGTGATAGTGTCCAGTTGAATCGAATATCGCGCAAGGTGGTTTTCCTACTTTTTTCTCAACTTCTAGATAAAACAAGTGAAAATCATGTAAGCCCATTCTAGTATGCCGAAACTTAAAGCTTTTTTTGTATGGATTTTTCCTTTCTAAATACGCTTGAACTTGGCTTTCTCCTTTAGCGACATCCAGGCCAATGACTGGATCCATAATGTATCACTTTCTATAATATATTTGCCGGTAGCCCCCTAACATAACTTGTAGTTTCATAGCTTCGCTTGTTGTACGGGGTTTATGCTCCAACCAGCCTCAAACATGTTTCTACAAGTAGGAGGTGAACCGTATTGCCGACGGGATCGAGTAGCGTTCTACCCCGACTACCTTAAGATTAATACCTATTTATAATAGGTCAACCAGAAATGTTACGATTGGTTAATAAACATAATGAGCATTGTGGTTACTAAAGCAAAAAACGCCCCAAGAATGGAGGGCGTTCACATGAAGAAACTTAGCTTAAACGGATCGTTTCTTTCTGAAAAACTCTCCTATCAAGTAAATGATGACCACAAGTATCACCGAAAGTATAGGAAATACAATAAATGCTAAGATTTCCAATATTAATCGCTCCAAACATGTGTTTTTTATGTTATAGAAATCCTTACCATTTATTATATAGCAAAAAATTAGATTGTAAAATTAATGAAACATAATAGCAATTATGTATCCTCCCGATATTTTCGAGAGGCGCCAAATGGCTGGATATAAGGTGTAACTTATAGAATACAGTGTATGCAATTTAACTTTGTAAGTTTGTTGTTTTTGCCAAGAAAATAAAATTGTACATCAGCCTACTGTGATAAATACACACATCCCTATACAATCATATATTCACAAGCATAATATGGAGTATTAATTGCTAGGAGGTGTTCAAATGGCTAGCTATAAGGTATCCACATCACCTTGTGGTTGTAAGTCTTTAGTTAAAGAAGAGGTAAAGGAAATTGTATCAGAAGTCACAACCTGTGATTGTTGTACGAGGGATTTACAAGCAAATTTATTAAGTATCTTTCCTCCGGGTTCATCTGTTTTAATAGAACTTAAAAATGGTGAATTTGCTTTTGCAACAAATGAATTTATTATTCAAGAGTTAAGGGGAACAGTATTAATTGGAACAGTCAATGATGGCCCTGCGATGATTCTTTTATGTGACATAGCTACATTAGGAAATCCGTCCTTATAGTAAAGAAAACCACAGTTAATAAAAAAAGAGAAACTAACTGTGGTTATTACATAGTAGTAAATCGTTTACTAAACACAATGATAGTTGTGTTTACTAAAAAAAGGATTGCCCTTTATAAGGTCTTAACAAGGGCAATCCTTTAAACACACATTTCCGTTGTTATTGTGATTTGCCATCCACCTGCAATATCACCTTGACCCAATCCATTATTATCGAAAATAAATAAAGACCATATACCATTCGGGTCCTCAGAATTAAAAATACTTAATTGTGGACTATGAGGAGCTGGCGGTGGGGGATTATCTGGGTCTATTGTTGGTTTAAAAGTACCAGAAACAATTGGAGTAGGGATAATATCCTCTGCATCATCAGTAAGCGTAAGTGTAACGTTACTAATTGGGATAGCCAATCCTATATCGTTCATAAGAAATATTGTAGAACCACTAGGGGATAATAGAAGGATTTGTATATCATTTGGATTTGAATGGCTTAATTCAATAATTGTAACAGTGACTTTAGTAATTGTCCCTTTTAAGCCAGTAACGCTGATGTTTGATGGATAAGGTGTTGCGATTGCACCTTGATTAATAGTGATTGGGTTTAAATTAGTAAAAGTTTTTGTAAATGACACGCATTTTTTCTTGGAATTACAACCACATTTAGATTTGGAATATATATATGACAATATTTCACCTCCACTTCATATAAAACTATATACTTTATAAGATGCAGAGAGTTAGAGATGTGTGTAGGTTTATAATACAATAAAAAAGCTGATTTTAGTAAACACAAGATAGATTGTGTTTGATAGGGGGATGGGGGATGTTCAGAAGATAAAAGAATGAGAGATTAAATGTAAAACATGTTAAATCACCTCATGTTACTCAACAACATGGCACATTTGTAGAAGATAGACAACAGAATGATAAACTTTTATATATTATTAAATAGTCGATATAAATTTAGAATCAATTTTGATCAATCTTTTTTTCAAAATGAATTCTTTTTGTTAGCTATAGAATGTGAGTTTAGGTGAGGTTTTTGATCAAACTTTTTTCAAAACCAACAATTTATGGAAAGAATAAATTTCTATAAAATCATTCTATAATTATTATACCAATCCCCAAATGATTGGGATGCAAAAAAATGTTTCTTTTCAAATTTCTGACAACCATTTCCTAAGTGTACTTAATGTATATCATATAACTAAATGTCTTTAATGTACCAAATTAGAGGTTCATAGATTTCACTCCCACTGTATATTTCTTGGTTTTAAGTGAAAAATCTATTTATCTATTGTTAAATTATCGAGAAAACTACCCTCCAACTTCAAAAGCTAGAACAGTTTTTAGTTTATCACTGCTTACTCTTCTGAAATCACTTAAATAAATTTCTTCGTGATCTCTTGATTTACGTGTATACCCATTTTCCTTAATATATGTTTCCATTATTTTAAATGTTTCGATTTCCGTATCAAACGATCCAATGTGCATCATTACACAATGCTTTTTAGATTCTCTAGTGATTAAAGCTACTTCATCAAATTTAGGATTATTCTTTTTAGCTGATACAATACTTCTTGCTTTTTCAAAATACTTTTGAGAAACAAATTCTGGCATCATTATTCTAAGTTCCCATTCAAAAACACTTTGATCCACACCATCGTATTCTGCTCCATTTATTGTACTCCAATGTCCTTCTAGTGGCGGACAAACAAAACGGTTAAAATTTGGTATTTGTAAGTCATCATTTGCGTGACTCATTGAAATTGTATAGGCAATACCATATAAAGCTTGAATTGATTGAATAAACAAGTCGCTTCCTGGTGCGCCTTCCCCCCTAATTGCTATAAACTGTAAAGTGGGTATATCTACAACTGCTGCTTTTTTAGCTGATGCTTTGTATACCATACTATATACCTTTTTATAATCTATTTTATCCATTTTATGCTCCTTCTTAATCATAATTTGTTAGTTAATTGATATAAGTCTGTTAATGCTATAATTCATCCTTGCATATTGATTTTATTAGCTCAGACATATGGGGAAACAATTCTCTATCAATTGTTTCAGATAAATTCCATAATAAATTTGCTAATGTATCCCATTTATCTGAATTTGCAAGATACTTAGTACCTAAAGGTTCATTTCTTTGCTGTTAACTATTTCATTTGCCTGAATTAAAAAATTGCCATACACCTTTCTAAAAATACTTCCACCAGTACCACCAGCCTCATTGATCATTAAATAATTTGGCATTCCTAATATTTCTAACTTTTCGTCGAATTTGTCCTCCTTCATTATCTCTTTACTAAATTTATTTATACCTTTCAAACCTGAAGTTATACTATTTAAACCATATATTTTAGTAGATGGATTTAACATATTAATACAGGTTTCTCTTATCGTTGAACATATGGCTGAGGAAGTTATTTGCATACACTTATTAAAGTTTATCTCTTGATACTTATCCGGTTCTTTATTATCCAATATATTGTATGTTTCATTAAATACAGATTTATATTGACGCTTAGATTTACATTTAATATCTATTTTAAGTCTTTCAGTAAGTTAATTATCTAACTCAAATGGCTTTGTTTTTCCAAATATCAGTAGTCATTTAGGAATATTGATAGATGAAAAAGATAGTCCCGAACATTCCAACAATCATTTCTTAAGTAATTGAATAATTATTGTACTCTACTTGTTTTAGTGCATTTGTTATACAATGTTTACCACCGCTTGTTTTAAAGTTATTTACAAGTTTCTGTGGATTTTTTCTGCTCCTCTGATTCTATCATCGCACTGAATTACGACAGGGTACGTCGTAAATAAAAAAGTTTTTGGTAAAATGTACACAAGGACGCATGTAATATCGTTAGAATATGAACCCGCTCTTGAGTATTGCTTTAATGTTTAATGACCTCTGTACTTATTTAACAAAATGGCGCGAGAATGTAGTTAAGGGTATCCAGACTACATTAATGGAGAACTATATTTTTTAGAATATTGTGTTATAGAAATGTTATATTGAGGTGAAATAATGAATAGAGAAAAAGAACAGTTGCAAGCAATTATTGATGTACTACCTGAAAAAGCAGTTACTGAATTGTTATATCATGCTGAATTTACTAAAGGAAGATACGACTTTATTAAGGGTTTTACGGATAAAGGAGTAATTGCTACAGATTATGATGGTGCATATTTACGAAAACAGTGGGAAGAAGCATTTGCGAATACCATTAGTAAATCGAGGAAATATGATGAAATTTATTTTGATTAATTTTTATGGCATGTTTTTAGTTATAATGATTTGTCTTGTAAAAAAGGAGAAGAAGCAAACGCAGCGTTTACTGAGGTTAAGAAAGAAAAATGTTTCGTATTTTACCAAAATCATAATTATGGGTGGTTGTTAGAAAGGGCAGAAAAAATAAAAATAGAGTATTTTAAAAATGAACAAGATGTTTATGTAGTTGATTCAGATTTCACATGGACTTATGTAAACACACATGAATCGGATTTAGGTCCATACTTTTATCAAAAAACTGTTGGAAATAAATTAAATAAAATACAAAAATTTCAAGCTATATTTGAGTGGGAAAGACGTTTTAATATTCATGCTGAATTGAATAATGAATATAATAAGGTTATCTCTATACCATTTTGTTCTCCACGGAACCATTTTTTTTATTCTATTCACCCTAATCTAACCTATTACTAATGACTAACTAGAAATCCATATTCAACAATATGGCGCAAGAATGTAGTTAGCATATTCCTACTATCTTAAGAATAATACCAGAGGTCAACTAGAAATGTACTGGTTGACCTCATAATAAGAAAATGGTGCAAATTTTAAAGATAAGCGCCATTACTTATCTTAGAGACATATTATTGAAAGATTAATCTTATGAAAATTAAATTAAGTTAAAATAATTTTTGATAAACTATATATATAGCAAGGATTGTTGAACAACACCTATTATGAGTTTTATTTGAGAAAGGGGAGGTTTGTTTGACACATTTAGAACAAAGAATAACTCAAAAAAGATGGAAGTTACTCAATAAAGAAAAAATAGAAGGTATATATGCAGGAAATATTTATAGAATTCAAGTGTTGGATGGAGAGGATAGAAAAAAGAATTACATATATAAGGAGTATGCTCATGACCGAAATAATGAGGTACATATATATGAAAAGTTAGAATACCTTATTAGGCCATTTAGTAAATTAGTTGAAATATGGAGTTCTTTTCCTCAAGCCATTCTTATGTATGATCTTGAATCTCCTCTAAAAGTAGTTTTTGAAAATTTATCTCTCAATAATAAAAAGGATTTCATTGAACAAATTTTACAAAGGTTATTAGCCCTACATACTTCGAAACTTGATGTAGCAAGGAACGAGTTACCTATACACCAAATGAATTATGAATGGCGTAATTGGTGTATAGATGAAATAAATAAATTAATTATCCAGCACCAATGGGCAAAATTGGATTGGATAGAAACAATAAAATATGCCTATGAACAATTAGAAATAAATAATTATCATGTAAAAAGCCCTTTAGTTTTAACGCATGGTGATACTCATTTAGAAAACATATTTTATTATGAAGGCCAGATTAGTTTTATTGACTGGGAGTGGGCGGCTCTCGGCTCACCACTGAGAGATATAACTATCTTATTACAAGATATTTACGAACCCGAATTAATTCAGTTTATTTTTGACTCGTATAGAACACAATTATATGAGAGGAAAATCAATATTATTGAGAAAGATTATAGAGAAGATTTCAATCTACTTTATGTTGACCATACTACAATGATGTTAGCTTGGGAGATTGAGAAGTATTTTCAAGGCTATATATCTGAAAATAAGATTCAATTTATAATTAATTTTAAAATTGGTGAAATTAAAAGGATAACCAATGAAATCTAAGGCTGTCCTATTAAAAGGGGATTTTCTAGAAGAACTGAGCTTAAAACATAGTTAACGATCTTCAACAAATTGCGCAAGAATATAATAAAGACTATCTTGACTAATTTAAGGATAATGAGTATTTAAAATAGCTCATCCAGAAAAATTACTGGCTAACCTCATAATACGATATGGCGGGATGATATAATATCATTGCGTTTTGTTTGATTAAATTAGGATGTAATTGTTAAAAGGTATTTAACATGGAGGGAAATATGAGAAATAGAGGATCAGTAGTTTTAATTGATAATAAAAAAGTATGTCTTATTAAGAGAGTTGTTGGAGATTCAGTTTATTATGTTTTCCCTGGTGGAGGAATAGAAAGTGGAGAGACACCTGAGGATGGAGCAAAAAGAGAAGCCCTAGAGGAGTTGGGTGTAACGGTTAATATAAGAGAATGCTTTGCAAAAGTTCAGTATAATGGTACACAATATTTTTTCCTTGCTGAGATAACAGAAGGGAAATTTGGTACAGGGAATGGTATAGAGTATACAGATAAGAATAGAAATCGGGGAACTTATCTACCTATGTGGATTGAAATAAATCAGTTATCATCAGTTGATGTTAAACCAAAAGAAGTTGCTACTAAAATTCAATCGCTATTCTACTAAACGGGGCTAATCTTTAATAAAGGTTAGTGTCTTTTTTCATTTTTGGACTTTATTTGAGAATAAACTCTTAAACAGTTCGTTGTACATTATGAAAAAGCTTTTTCAATCAAATAAGGAGAAATAAAAATGAAAAGTTCATCGACAAACTATATCACTAGATTAAAAAAACGAAAAGAAGATGCACTTGAGTATATCATTGATGCGTATATGCCGCTCGTGAAAACAATTGCCACCAAAATTTTATACATGAGACCAGATGTTGAAGAATGTATCAATGATGTTTTTCTAACTGTATGGCAAAATGCTCATCAGTTTCAGGGTAATACACACGACTTTAAAAAATGGATTGGCATAATTACGAAGTACAAAGCAATCGATCGATATCGTCAGGCTGAAAAACGAATCGCTCATGAACAAGCGGATGCCCCTATCGAACAGAAAGCAAGTGCTTTACAAACAGACGTATTAGTCTTGAAACGAGAAGAAAGAAACGCAATGTTATTAGCGATTAGTCAATTAAAAGAAATTGACCGCGATATTTTTATAATGAAATATTATTTGGAGCTCTCAAATAGTGAAATTGCTGACAATCTAGGTCTATCTAAAGCTGCTGTCAATAATCGGTTGTATCGAGGTAAGAAAATATTAGCCACAGATACCAAGTTAAAGGAGCTATTAGTATGAGTATGAAAGAATGGATAAATATGGATGTGGATCAACTTGAGTTATTAGAAGTAACAGACATAGAAAAGGCACGTGTCAAAAAACAATTACTAAAAAGACGCAAAAAATTACCGATTTGGCGTAATATTGCTGTTGCAGCTGTTATCATTGTTGGAGCTAGTACGGCAACAGGTTTTGCATTCCCGTCTCTTGCATCACAAATTCCGTTTATGGATAATGTAATTAATTATTTTATTGATGAAGAACAACATTACAAAAATTTTGAAACCTTTTCTACTGATATTGGTCTTACGCAGACGGATAATGACGTTTCGGTCATGATTGATAACGCGGTATACGACGGCACGAACATTACAGTGTCGTTTGCGATTGAAACAAATCATGATTTTGGAAAAGCGATGAAAATGAGTGGGGGAAACCATTTTAATGTCATTAGTGCAACCAGTAGTGGTGGTAGTTATCAAATTACTAAGATTAGTGATACACACTATGTTGGCTTATCAACATTCACTCCACATTTCAAAGATGAACAATACCCAGAAACAGTGGAAATTACTTGGTCACCTCATACCTTTTATAGTATGTCTAATGATTTGGAGGTTGAGGGGGATTGGTCATTCGACTTTTCATTAGATCGTATAGAGGGAGATATTCAGCTCGTGAATGATACTGTCCAGGACAAAAATGTAAACTTCACACTGAAATCAGTTGAATTCACAGATGTTTCGACGATTATTGCTTATGAGCAAGTTGTGACCGACGAATTACTGAAACAATGGCCAAGTGTAACACCTGTATTCCGAGTTTCAGATAATCTAGGTAATGTGTACGTGAATGAAACTGGTGGTAGTGGTGTTTCACCTGATAATGGGAAGACCTTTGAAGGAATGACAACATTCGGTACAATACAAGAAGGTGCTAGTCAGCTTATCATTCAACCAGTTGAAATCGCAAGTCTAATGTCTGGACAAGGTCATATCGAAATTGAGCTCGATCCGATTGTTATTCAGTTGAAATAAAGGAAAACGTGAAAATGTTTTTCCACAAACTGGTGCGATTAGCTCGATTCTGTGATAAAAAAGTCCTTGCGTTCTTAAATAATTGTAAATAGAAGTAATTAGATTCATAGTGGGTAAAATAGTTATGAAAAATGTACTTATGAATAATAGTGTATAGATAAGAGAAGTTAAAGTGAAAAATTTTATAAAGATTAACCTTACAATATCTAGGGAAGAGGTGCCAAATTTAAGGCAGTCCTCTTAAAAAGTGAACACCAAATGTAAGAGTTGCATAGGATAAAACATACCATGATTGCCTTCACGAATTCACTCCCTACCCACACCAAATGGATAGGGAGTACATATTTTATATCCGAGGCAGAGTATATTAGTCACCTTACACCTCAAATCCTTACTTTTTTAAAGTAGGGCTTTTTTTATTTTTCATTTTTTGGCTAGCGAAAAGAATGTATGTTCGTTTGCAATGTAGTTAAATGCAGTTATAAGGAGCATAAATTATGTTAGATGGAATGACAAAAACAGAAATAAAAATGTTGGACAAAGAGAAGAAAGTGTTAAAAGCTATAGAAAAATATCTAAATCTTTATAATCGTACACCGTGCATGAGAGAGATCGGGCGAATGACTGAAATTAAATCGTTAGCCACTGTGTACGATGCTCTAAAGCGATTGCAACAAAAAGGTGTATTAAGTTAGGAGTCAAAAAGACATAAAACAATAACGTTATTAGATAAATAATGCCTTGCTACTCAAGTAAGGATTTTTATTTTGCATTTAGTTATAGACAGTACGTTAACGAAAAGATAATTTTTCTGAGTGCGTTTTAGCAACACTATCAATCACAATGGACATTGTAGTTAATAGTATTCATTTTAGAATACACATTTATAAAGGGATATTATGGTATATTAATTGATGGATATGACTCAAAATACTTTTACAGATTTATATTTAAGGAGCTTATCTACGATATACGACAAATAGCTTGAAAATTTATTACTTAAGTCACAATCATAAATGACTTAAGCCACATGTTTAATTTTCAAAACATTCTTATGATAAACAATATAGCTTTTTGCACAATAAATATTTCAGAAGATTCAATAGTATTTTATATACTTACATAAAATCAATTTTATTGATCAATTTAAATGATAATAATGAGTCTATTAGTTGCAATTATTAATGAAATGTCTTTGATGAAAGAGGGAACAAATCTATGAATACTCCCATTTCACACCATAGGAATAGTCTATTGTTTCAAAAATAAATTATAGGAGAGATCTTTAATAAAATGAAATTAACTAAGAAATTACTTATGTCGTTAGTCATAGCAATAACAATGTCGTTATCAGTATCATTGCTACCTGCCTTTGCTGAAGGAAGCTGGGACAATGTTTCTAAAATGCCTACTGAAAGAATGGCTTTTGGGGTCGAAATAGTTACTGGAAAAATTTATGCAATTGGAGGCTTTAATAATACCGGAGTGTTAGGTACTGTTGAAGAATATGATCCGGAAACAAACACATGGGAAACAAAAGCCAGTATGCCTACAAATAGAGTGTCATTTGAAGTTGTAGCAGTAGATGGTAAAATTTATACAATTGGAGGTTATGATTATACTATTGAGAAAGTTTTTGATAACGTTGAAAAATATGATCCAGAAACAGATACGTGGGAAACAAAAACGAGTATGCCTACAAATAGAGCGTCATTTGAAGTTGTAACAGTAGATGGTAAAATTTATACAATTGGAGGCTATGATACTTCTACAGGGGAATTTTTAGATACTGTTGAAGAATATGATCCGGAAACAGACACGTGGAAAACAAAAACAAGTATGCTTTCAAATAGAGCCGGTTTAGAAGTTGTAACAGTAGAAGGTAAAGTTTATACAATTGGAGGCTATAATACTACTACCGAGGAATTTTTAGCTACTGTTGAAGTATATGATCCGGAAACAGACACGTGGGAAACAAAAACGAGTATGCCTACAAATAGAGCCTTATTAGAAGCTGTAACAGTAGATAGTAAAATTTACGCAATTGGAGGCTATAATACTACTACCGATGGATCTGTAGATACAGTTGAAGAATATGATCCAGAAACAAACACGTGGGAAACAAAAACGAGTATGCCTACAAATAGATACCAATTTGAAATTGTAACAGTTAATGAGAAAATCTATGCAATTGGAGGCTTGAAATCTTTTTTTGAATCTTTAGATGCTGTTGAAGAATATGATCCGGAAACAGACACGTGGGAAATAAAGACGAGTTTGCTTACAAATAGAGATGGAATAGGAGTTACAACAATAGACGGGAAAATCTATGCTATTGGTGGAGGAGATGGTTGGGATACATATCATAATTCAGTAGAAGTTTATACACCAAATTATGATATACCAGTTATAACAAATCCGACCAACCTAGTAGCAACTGCTGAAGATTCACAAGTAACTCTTACATGGGATGAAGTTGCAGATGCAGACTATTATATCGTAAGACGCTCTACAACATCAGATTTGGAATACGAAATACTAGAGGATGAAGTTCAAGATATAAGTTTTATAGACACAAACGTAGAAAATGATACAACTTATTATTATGTTATAACAGCAGTAAATTTAATAGGCGAAAGTGAATATTCCAACCAAGCATATGCAACTCCTGAAGCTAGTGGTATTGATGACAAAGATAGAGCAATATTAACAATAACATTGGTTACTGGCCTAGAAAAAGAATATGTTGTCTCAATGACAACAGTAAATGATTTTATAGATTGGTATGAAAGTAAAGCAAATGAAGAAGAAGGCTCAGCAACATTTGCAATTGATACTACTAGTGACGGAAGTAAAACTGATTACATTATTTTTGATTCTGTATTAATCTTTGAAGTTGCTAATTAACTTAACCTTGTAAAGCCTCATAAATGAGGCTTTCTTAGTAAACACAAGTGATATTTAGGTTTCTAAATAAACTAACATTAAAGCATGAAAATACATTGATATGTAGGCAGGTGAAATTATGGAGAATATGACTAATTCCCTTGATTACTATAAAGGACAGATTGTATTAATTAAAACAACTATTGATGAACTAATTTATTGTAAGGTAAATCATAAGGTGCATGCCAATAGTGATAGTTATAATGTTGAGGCCTTAAAAGAAGAAGGCGGATTATTTTATGATAAGGTAATTAATCTTAATCAAGTACAGAGAATATGTGTTTTACCACTAGATCTGCAAAAAGGTATAGAATTAACAGTTAACTATAAACCAACATTTAACTTTAAAGAAACAGCAAAACTTTCTTCGATTGTTAGTTTTGGGGAAATAGGTGATAAAATCTGAAAAATGCTATGAAACTAAATATAAATCGATTAAGAATCTATTAAAAAGAAGGTCATGATAGACAAATTGACTATTAATTTTTAGAATCTAGCTAAAGCAAGAAGGTATAAACACTATGTATGTGTTTGAGTGGCCTTTGTTAGGAATGATAGTCCTTGGTCACGTATATACGTTTATGTCAAAAAGCTAAAAATTCATAAAAGAATTCTGAAGGAAGTATTTTAATGTACTAATTACAGAAATTAATCAATATTTTGGAGGAATATACGATGAAAAAGAAAATAGGGGCTGGAGATAAATTATCTGATATTAAACAAATTTCACTCGGATATAGCCATTCGGTAGCGTTAGCAAGTGATGGAACAGTGTTTACTTGGGGAGATAACGGTAACGGCCAACTGGGAGATGGAAGTAAGACTGATCAAGATAGTCCTACAGCGATCACGTTCCCCGGAGACGTTACCATCAAACAAGTAGTTACAGGAATGTCTCACACAATAGCGTTAGCAAGTGATGGAACGGTGTTTACTTGGGGAAATAACCAAGATGGCCAGTTAGGAGACGGGAATAGCGGATGGGGAACAAATCAACTTAGTCCGGTAGCAATCACCTTCCCCAGAGGAGTCACCATTAAACAAGTAGCGGCAGGGGGCAGTCACACAATAGCATTGGCAAGTGATGGAACCGTATTTACTTGGGGAGATAACAGACAGGGTGAGTTGGGAGACGGGAATAGCGGATGGGGAACGAATCAACTTAGTCCGACAACGATCACGTTCCCGAGAGGAGCCACCATCGAACAAATTGCGGCACGATCTGGCCAATCAATGGCGCTAGCAAGTGATGGAACGGTGTTTACTTGGGGAATGATCAGTAAAGGAAATTGGGTAGGTTCGGATACTCAAGCTAGTCCTACAGCGATCCCATTTCCTGGAGGAGCCACCATCGAACAAATAGAGGCAGGAGCCTCTCACAAAATAGCAATAGCAAGTGATGGAACGGTGTTTACTTGGGGATCTAACGATGACGGCGAACTGGGAGACGGGACTATGGGAACTATTGAAGCTAGTCCGATCCCAATCCCGATTCCCGGAGGAGCCACCATTGAACAAGTAGCGGGAGGAGTTTGCTGCACAATGGCATTAGCAAGTGATGGAACAGTGTTTACTTGGGGATTGAACCTTTATGGTGAGCTTGGAGCTGGGAATATAGAAACTAATCTAGTTAGTCCTACAGTGATGCCAATTCCCGAAGGTGTCCTTATCGAACAAGTAGCGGCAGGGAATTCTTACACAGCGGTGCTAACAAGTGATGGAACTGTTCTTGCGTGGGGAAGGAACTATTATGGTCAGCTGGGGAACGGGGATAAGGGGACCGATCAAGCTACTCTACAAACAGTAATATTTCCTGCAGATGCGAGTGCTGGTGATCCAATTTCAGGAGATTAAATTAAAATTTATACCGATAATGTAAGAAGTGATACTATAAGATAATTAGAGTTTTAAAGTCTATTCAGTGGATATTGTAGAATTGAGATTAAGTCACGATGTTCAAAAAAAAATGCGAAGGTATTCTCCTTTGGATAAGGCGTTATCAAGACCTAAACTAAATAAAATAAATAAAGGGGCATTACATATTTTATGACTAATATGTAATGTCCTTTCTTATTCCTGAATTGGGCCATATTGTGGAATAACAAAATTTTGATTAATCTTTTATTAATTATAAATAGTAGGAAGATTCCTATATATAATAGACTTAATTAGTTGCTAAGGTCCCATATCAACGCCAATGGCTGAGTTTGTTTTTTCTAAAGACTGAACTTTAACTTCTGCAAAAAGAGAGACAAAGTATTTCCCACTCGGATTATGTCTAATCGTCGCATTGATAATACGACCGTCAACATCTCGACTTTTTGCAAACTTAACAAGTCCAAGTTTAGGTAATTTAATTTTATTATCGACAATGGCTATGTTTCAATTTGTATATTTGGTTGTGTACGATTGGACTTTATTCTTTTTAGATTTGAATCTAGGGATGTCATTTTGCTTTTTGAAAAAAACGGTTCTAAGGCGTAAGGAAGATTAAGCAATGAAAGAGCATATAAAAAAAGACATTTATATTCTACTAAAAGATATTCATGAAATAGTCGATACTATTTTACCAAATGCAAAAATTCGAAGGCATTTGTTTTGGCGGTATTCTATTAGTTGGAAAAAAGAAGTGTGAAAATGATTATTTGGATAAATGGAGCGTTTGGCTCAGGAAAAACAACATACACTTATGAATTAAACAAAAGATTACCCAATTCTTTTGTTTACGACCCTGAAAAACAGGGTCAATGCCCTACCCAGCCTCAAACATGCTTCTACATATAGGGAGTGGACAGTATTGTGGACGGGATCAAGTCCCACTGGCGCATACGTCCTACCCCGACTACCTAAAGAATTGCCTATAAAAAGATGGCCAACCAGATATAATATCAATCTAGATGACCTTATAATAAGATATGGCGCATATCTGAAATATAGATATGTGCCATTATTCATTTTATGGCGATATTGTAGAATAACAAGTCTTTTTGATTAATCATTTAGTAGGTTATAACTTGTAGGAACTGGCTTAATTAGCTGACTCAGACTATATAAAAACATATTAATCCCATTTCCGTTATAGGAGAGGGATTTTTAAAGTTCTATACGCAGGATAAGTATTCATCATGGCATGGTATATAGGAATTAGCTAAGATCTTCTGGATGAAACAATGAATGATTTTAGATTATAAGACTTATTTTGTATTGTGGTTACTAAAAATTAATTAGATTGTTTATGTTAATTCTGCTACAAAAGCCAATTTTCCATCGGGCGTGAAAGCAATCCTTCCTAATTGGAGATCTATAGGGATAGTAGCAATCACACTATGAGTTTTCACATCGATGACTGATATTTTAACATCATCTTCATTAGTAACATAAGCGAGTTTCCCATCAGGTGTGAAGGCGACATCAAATGGAGTTTCCCCAACTTGAACAGTAGCAATGACGCTATGAGTTTTCACATCGATGACTGATACTGTGGCATTAAATGCATTAGTGACATAAGCGAGTTTCCCATCTGGCGTGAAGGTGACATCAAATGGTACTTGCCCAACCATAACAGTAGTAATGACGCTATGAGTTTTCACATCGATGACTGATACTGTGGTATTAAATGCATTAGTGACATAAGCGAGTTTCCCATCTGGCGTGAAGGCGACATTTAAAGGAGCTTGCCCAACCATAACAGTAGCAATGACACTATGAGTTTTCACATCGATGACTGTAACAGTATTACCTTGTTTCGAGTCACTATTAATCACGTAAGCGATTTTGCCATCAGGTGTGAAGGCGACAACATTTGGGTTGAGGCCAACCATAATAGTAGCAATGATGCTATGAGTTTTCACATCGATGACTGTAACAGTATTACCTTGTTCAGAGTCATTATTAATCACGTAAGCGATTTTGCCATCAGGTGTGAAGGCGACAACATTTGGGTTGAGGCCAACCATAATAGTAGCAATGATGCTATGAGTTTTCACATCGATGACTGTAACAGTATTACCTTGTTCAGAGGCACTATTAATCACGTAAGCGAGTTTTCCATCAGGTGTGAAGGCGACATCAATTGGACCTTGCTCAATCAGAATAGTAGCAACCACTTTAAGAGTTTTCACATCAATAACTGATACAATATCATCATCAAGATTTATAACATAAGCCAGCTTACCATCTGGCGTTACAGAAACACTTGATTTGCCTGCTGGTAACAAAGTAACGATAACTCTATGAGTGCTCACATCAATAACAACAGTAGCCACCAAATCACCTCTTCAAAATTATTATTATTACCATAATATGAGGAGAGTTGTTGAACAATAATTAAAATTGGAATTTAGACTGATTACCATTAAAGATAATGAAGATTTTAGGAAACTCAAGAATAATTCAGTCGATTATCGAAAATTATGTAAACTCTCTCCCTATTGACTGGATAGGGAAAGAGATATTTGAACTTACAGGAAAGCACCTGTATTTCACTATATGAAACAATATATCAAGGAGATTGGACACATCTCATACATTTGTAAAGAAATTATGTAACCTCCCCTGATCCGATCATATAAAGGGGTATACCTATAAAGGGAGGCTTAAGTGGAATGGTGAGTCACCGTACACAATACTTTATTCGGAATTTAAGTATAAAGTACGTGCGTATGTACTAGTCAGATAAATTATTTTATAGAACAAATAAGCATTGTGGAAAAAGAAAAAATTCCTCCATACTCAGAAGCGGAAGGAGAATACAGAGGAATTGCCATAACACTCCCTGTTTGTTCGTAAAAGGAGGATACAGGAAGAGAGTGATGGTTATGGTGTACTTCTATGTTATGTAAGATTCTTACGTAAGCTTGTATTAATGTGCTAAGACAAATAAATCATTTTTATAAGACTTAATAAGCATGGAATCGATTAACAATAAAACCTCTCTATCCTTGACCGGTGGACGCGGAGGAAGTAGAGAGGCATTATTCGAAAAAAAGGAGATACGACACTATATGTTTATGTAAATATAAAACTGGGAGATTGGATATTTGTCATATAGCGTTTAAAATATGTAACCTCCCTGTTTCGATTAGTAAAGGAGGGATGCCCAGGGAGGTTTATATGAGTGTAGTTGGCCGTACATTATGTTATGCAAATTATTTATGTATGTACTAGGTAATACATACAAGTTTTATAAGACTTAGTAGCAATTATGTATCCTCCCGATATTTTCGAGAGGCGCCAAATGGCTGGATATAAGGTATCAACTTATAGAATACAGTGTATGCAATTTAACTTTATGAGTTTGTGTTTTTGCATAGAAAATGAAATTGTACATTAGCCTACTGTGATAAATACACACATCCCTATACAACCATATATTCACAGCATAATATGGAGTATTAATTGCTAGGAGGTGTTCAAATGGCTAACTATAAGGTATCCACTTCACCTTGTGGTTGTAAGTCTTTAGTTAAAGAAGAAATTAGGGAAATTGTAACAGAAGTCACAACCTGTGATTGTTGTACTAGAGATTGGCAAGCAAATGTCCTAACACTTTTCCCTCCAAATACAGTTGTTGAAATACTGTTTAAAAACGGTGAGAGTAGGACAGTGGTTGTAGATTCATTAATAGGGACATTATTAGTTGCTTCAACTGGTGGTGGAGATAGAGAAGTAGCTTCATTGTGCGATGTTTCAGATATAAGGGAAAGTACATTTTAAAACCAGTGAACCCGTGATGAAATGTGTTTAATCTATTAAGATGCATTTCATCAGGTTACATAAAAAAATTTTTTGACTAGTAACCACAATGATAGTTGTGTGGCATAGAAATAATTAATCTTTAAGAAATAAAGATATCAGTTACGTAAGCTACTTTACCGTCTGGCGTAAATGAAACAGGACCAGGATCACTGAATAAATCAACCTCTATAGTAGCTATAACGCTGTGAGTCGTTACATCAATGATTGAAATCTGTTTAGGTTGCCCTATCACACCAGAATTGGTTACATAGGCAAGTTTTCCATCGGGAGTGAAAGTAATATACCTAGGGTTATCAAGAACTCTTATTGTAGCAATTATCGAATGAGTTTTTACATCTATTACAGATATGATTCCATCACTAACTTGATTTACAACATAAATAATTTTCCCGTTAGGTGTAAAAGAAAATGAATTTGGATTACCACTAACTTGAACTGTAGCTATAACTGAGTGAGTTTTTACATCAATAATAGAAATGGAAACTTCATTATTATTATTTATATAGGCAACTTTCCCATCTGGGGTAAAATCAACTTTAAATGGAGCATCACCAACTTGTATTGTAGCTATAACTGAATGAGTTTTCACGTCAATAACAGATACAGTAGTATCGTTGCTATTTGTAATATAAGCAACTTTTCCATCCGGAGTAAAAGCAATAGACCGTGGAAAACCACCAACGTTAATCGTAGTAATAACCGAATGAAATTTGGTATCAATAACAGATACAGATTGACTTCCGCCATTGGAAATATACGCAATATCTCCTTTAGGAGTAAAAGCAGTATCTAGCGGTCCATCGCCAACTTGTAAAGTAGTAATAACCGAATGATCTTTGGCATCAACGACAGAAACAGAATTACCTATTCTATTAACTATATAAATTAATTTCCCGTTTGGGGAAAAAGCTATAGATACGGGTGCGTTCCCAACATGTACCGTGGTAATAACTGAATGGGTTTTCACATCTATAACAGAAATACTGTCCATATTTCTAGTAACTATGTAACACAATTTACCATCAGGGGAAAATGATAAGGGAGGGGTGGTTGTATCTGGATCTCCAAATCCTACTGATAGAATAGAAATCAAACTATGAGTTTTTACATCGATTACTGCTGTAGTCAAAACAGATCACTCCTTAGAATTTGTTGTCTTAAAATTGTATGACAGATTTGTGGTGGTGATTCACGTTTATATGATTAAATATGTATTATTTGGATATTAAGGAAGTTGTTTTATAATACAGAAGGTAAGTTGTGATTACCAATATTATTTTTATTTAGTAAAATTTAACTAAATAAAAATAATATTGGAGGAATTAGATGACTTTTCAGTTTGCTATATTTTATTTCATACCACCAATTCTATTCTTTATCCTTTGTGTTGATTTAGTCAAAGCAATAAAAAATGGTAGAGAAACATTTCGACATACAATAATAGGTTCAATTTTGGTAGGATTAATTTTCTTTTCTATATTAATGTTACATTAAATTTCTATTTTTTAGTAAACACAAGATAGATTCTGTTTGATAGGAGAATGTTTATATGAAAAAAGATGGTGAGGTTTATGAAGCTAAATGTCCATTATGTACATACACATTGTTCAGCAAAAAAGGAGGCGAATTAAATTTGTTTGTAGCTGTGGTTGTGATTTCTTACTGAAGTTTTGTAAAAAGCGATAGAAAGGGATGAAAGGGAAGGTGGGAGCTAGACGATTGACATTATTTAAACAGATTAATGAAAAAGAATTACAAGATATTGTAATAAGTAAATTAAGGAATTATCGAGCACTTTAAGTCAAGATGGAAAATAAAAAAGAACAAGATGCAGCAGGTATTGAAGGTCTATTCCCATCTTTATTGAATCCGAAGCTGAGAATGAATTAAAGTATAAACAAATAGAACGTGCTCTAGAACAAAGTGTTGATTCAATCGAACGACAAATTTTAGACCAGAAGTATTTAAGTCCAATTGCATAATATAAAATACATCACGAATGACTGCCACGAATTGAAGTCCTGCCCACACCAAAAGGGAAGGGGTTACATAACTTATTATTCAATGAGCATAACCTCACATAGCCTCTACTTTTCGGGGTGGAGGCTTTTTTATTTTTTGCATTGAAAATATGATTGTACGCCAAAGAAAAGATAATTTTTGTTTAAGGCCGCTCTAGCAACACTAGCCAAAGTGAAAATGATACCTTTCAATTTAATAGAAAGCTGATCTTAATGTTATAAGCAAGATAATTAATGAACTAAGTAGTATGAGTTTAATGAATTTTAATTTTTCTTGTTTACTATTTGAGAGTATGTGATTCTTATACCATCTTAGAGA
This sequence comes from Cytobacillus sp. Hm23, assembly GCF_051842895.1. Taxonomy (NCBI): domain Bacteria; kingdom Bacillati; phylum Bacillota; class Bacilli; order Caryophanales; family Bacillaceae; genus Cytobacillus; species Cytobacillus sp. Hm23. The sequence goes on along the minus strand of NZ_JBPXRQ010000039.1, from coordinate 10,855 downwards.
TTTACCAATTATCCAGATGATAATAAATAACAATAAGTTATATAATGCTAATTGTACAAATGGGAATGATTCTGTTTGCCTGGTTATCAGAAGAATAATTCGGTTGAAAAATACATATATAACTGCTGGTGTGATTGTTATATATAGCAATGCAATGGAGTAATTGTTTAATAGTATCCTCATCTTTATGTCTCCAATTAAATTAATCTCAAGATTACTCTATAAATAATAAGAATAAAATATCACCTTGTAAAGTGCTGACTTATTTAGTAACCACAATGGACATTGTGGTTACTAAAAATAAGATTGGGTTTATGAAAGAGCAGTCATACACACCGCCCGTATATCGCGGGAACATACCAGCTGGATATCTTATCAGCAATACAAATGATAACCAGAAGCTGTCTCAGTTGACTGAAGTTGATGAAGACCAACAAACGAGTCTTTCATTCCAATTGGATCTAATATTTGCTCCTTTATTTGTGGCTAAATGGCTGAAAATCCAATTAGGAAAAGATTCTAGCAACGGAACCACCCAACAGGGTATTCAAAAATCGCACATCCCCGATCAATCGGTAGAGCCTTTCGATATGGATACTTACTATGCAAATGGATGGACAGTTATGAAAAAAACAAACAATATATTTTCCATGCGGGACAGAATCCAACAACCTGTGATTGTTGTACTAGAGATTGGCAAGCAAATGTACTAACACTTTTCCCTCCAACTACAGAGGTTGCCATAACGTTCAATAGCGGTCAGGGTACTGTATTTGTTATAGATTCATTGGAGGGAAATTGTTAGTTGGTAGAAATGCCGACGGAGAAAGAGAAGTAGCTTTGTTGTGCGATGTTTCGAATATAAAGGAAGGTTCTTTCTAAAACATGTGTGAACCCTTGATGAAATGTGTTAATCCATTAACAATGCAGTTCATCAAGTTACATAATAATTATTTTTTGGGATTTGTAACCTTAATGATAGTTGTGTTCTACAACATAGAAGTCTATGTTGTAGATTCAACTACGTAGGCTAATTTTCCATCAGGTGTAAAGATAACAGAACCTATGGTACTTATATCAACGGGAACTGTACCAATAACAGAGTGAGTTTTTACATCTATGACAGAAACTGAATTAGCGTTAAAATTCGTAACATAAGCAATTTTTCCATCAGGAGTAATATCAATATCACTTGCAATACCACTAACAAGGGTAGTGGTAATAACTGAATGAGTTTTTGTATCAATGACAGATACTGAGTCATCGAAGAAATTTGTTACAAAAGCCAATTTTCCATCAGGGGTAAAAAGAACTTTACTTGGGTTCTCTCCAACTTGAAAAGTAGTAATAACAGAGTGAGTTTTTACATCAATGACTGATACATTTCCAGGTTGTTGTGATCCCGTTCTAATTAAAACATAAGCCAACTTTCCATCTGGAGTGAAGTTGATAAAAGATGGATTAGATCCGACTGTGACAGTAGCAACAACAGAATGAGTTTTTGTATCAATGACGGACACACTATTTTCATCTGAATTAACTATATAAACTAATTTTCCATCCGGGGTTATAGAGGATGATGATGGTTCATTCCCAACAATAACAGTAGCAATTACTGTATGAGTTTTTACATCGATGACGGAAACAGTGTTACCTGGACTACCAAAAGTACCTTGGTTAGTCACATAAGCTAATTTTCCATCAGGTGTGAAGGTAACATCCAATGGACGTTCATTAACTTGGATAGTAGCAATGACAGAATGAGTTTTTATATCGATAACTGAAACCGTATCATTAGGTATTGGGGGAAAAAAACCAGCACTAGTCACATAAGCTAGTTTTCCATCAGGAGTGATAAAGGTATTATTTGGAGACCCAACTGGTATAGTCGCAATAATTGAATTTGTTGTCGTTTCTATAACGGAGACGGTATTATCAAATGGATTTCCATTAGCTTCATTTACAACATAAGCTAATTTTCCATCCTGTGTGACGGCTAAAGGTGAACTGCCTATAGATAAACCAACAGGTAATGATGCTATAACTGAATGAGTTTTCACATCAATAACAATGATAGCCAAGCAAAGCACCTCTTTTCAAAAAATCGTTACTCTAAAGATATGATGCAATTACTTCAATGATACAAAGATTAAAAAAAAAATTGAAACGTTTATTTAACAATGAATTTTAGTAAACACAAGATAGAGTGAGTTAATTAAAGAAAAATCTTTTCCCATTTGCACATAATAAAACATACAGGATTCGATCCTTTTGAGGTTGCGAGACTTAGAAATTGATCCTAGTACATTAAGACTAGAAATTGATATAATAGAACAAAAAGGTAGTTTTTCCATTGTTTGAAAGTTTTCTGCCGGAAAAAGATAAAAGATAGTGAGATTATTCTACTAGATGAACCTACTTCTAATGTAGATCCTGCAGTAGAGATGACAATATTTAAGCGTTTATTTGAACATTTATCTGGTAGAAGTGTGATTAGTGTTCTCCATAGATTACACCTTGTGAGAAATTTTGATTACGTACGTGCCCAAGTAGTGAAGGTACTTAATCGATTATTTAAACGTGGACCATTATATGCTGTTGAGGTACCAACATTTACTGATGTACCACTTACTCATTGGGCATTCCATGAAATTGAAGAGGCAGCACAGGAACACCAATGGATTTTGAATGAAGATGGAAACGAAGAACTACAAAAAAATAATTAATTGAAGATAAAACAACATCAGGTTTTCTAATCCATCAAATGATAGAGCAGATTTTACAGTAGACCCTCTTGGTTCAAGAGGGTCTTTCATGATGATAACCCCGAATCAATTCCTCTCCCAAATAATGGTCAAGGTGTTACCGTGGAGCGTAGAGATTTAAATCTTGTGGCTCTTAGTAAGTAAAAATATTAGAAATTTAGTCAATTGAGTCCTGTATTATGGATGATTTTTCTAATTAACAGAAGGATAGGCATCAACTCAAAATACAGCATTCGTTCCTATACAAGGTAGTGATAATCCACTTGAAATTATACAATCCGCTTAATAACGTAACACAATGATTATTTAGTTGATTAGTTCCAGTTCTTCAGAAATGAAAAATTGGAACTTTTCTTATTTTATATAATTAGGAATCTATTATGCGGTATATAGTTACCTAGCACCCTTTCCCACTTTTCAATTTATAGGCTTCTATACATTTAATTCACATTATATGCGTTAGTTCAACCTTCTCTAGGAAATATCCATAAATATGAAGTAATAACGTGCTTGATAATTTATTACTTGAGTCACCATCATAAGTGACTTAAGATACATGATATTTTTTTGAACATTATTATAATAACAATATAGCTTTCTGGACAAATAAATTATCATAAACTAAATATATGGTATTAACTAGTGAATAAAGGAATGATTTGTGATTTGAACCTGTTGATGGAGGTGTGCGGTTTGAGAGATTATATTAAATTTAAAACCGACCTGAAGCAAAAAAAATACTATAAAAGCTATGTAGATAGTTTATCACTTTGGGAGGTTCCTTTTGAATCTTACTATGTATCAACTGAGCAAGGTGAAACACATATCGTTTCGTGCGGAATTGAGGATGGTGAACCCCTAGTTTTAATACATGCGATGGGATGCAGTTCCACAATGTGGTATCCTAATATTCAAGAGTTGAGCAAGCACTTTAAAATTTACGCAGTTGACTATTTTGGGGACCTTAATAAAAGTATTCCTAAAAACTATCCATCAAAAATTGAAGAATGTACGATGTGGTTTGAGCAGGTTTTGGATTGTTTACATATAGAAAAATGTTATTTGGCAGGGTTATCATATGGTGGATTTTTATCTGCTCAATTCTCTTTATTCATTCCACAAAGAATAAAAAAGATGGTATTAATGAATCCAGCCGGGACTTTCGCACAAATCTATTCTCTATTTATTATACGAATCTTAACCTTGGCTAAATTTCCTTATCACTTTGTAGTAAAGAATTTCATGAATTGGTTGTTGGTTGAGAAAAAGACATTGGATGATCTTTTTGTATCTCAATTTCATGCAGGATTTAAACATGGTATGATGAAAGGTAAGATACCTCCTTTTGTTATAAATGATGAAGAATTAAGAAAAATAAAGATACCTATTCTATTGTTGTTAGGAGAAGGAGAAGTTATTTGTGATGTCCGAAAAGCCTATCAAAGAGCATCTAATTTAGTGGAAAATATTCAAGTTGAGCTTGTTCCAGAAGCAGGACATCTATTGAGCTTAGAAAAACCTGAATTTGTAAATGAACAAATGATTAAGTTTTTTGTTAACCATTGATTATCACCCTATTGTATGTGCTGAAACAAAAGAATAATGTCAAATGTTATATGAAATTGTTGAGATATGTGTAAATAGTTTATCCTCTGTTAGTAGTTGTACTGATTTTAATATAGGCGATACAGTTTGCATTCCATATAATAAGCGCCAAAACTAATAATCCAAACAAGGTTAATAGTTTTTAATTGAATTAAAATCATTGTATTGAACTACTCACTATTTAGCTTCGCTTGAAGTGGGAGATTCCTGAGAACACTAGCGTAACCGCAAGTTATTTAGCAGGTTCAACGGGGGTAGTCCCTACCCTGAAAGCAAAGCTTGTACGTCTACTCATACGCTCCCTACTTTAGCTTGGTTTTCGCAACTTCGGCGAGCGTGGGCGATGGAACGTTGAAGATTTTACGTTGCAGACAAATTCCTACAACAATCTCATATCATCAGTTTTCAAAGAGCAATCTGACAAGTATATTCTACCAATAGTTTTGGCTGACGCCAACCGACATTCATCTCAAACCTACTCATTGGGCTTCGCCCTTCTCATTCCTTGAGGTGAGAGTCTTCTGCCCGGAAAATGATAAAATATATTAATAATCGTCAACCAGGTAACTATGATTTTAAAATATGAAATGGCGCTTTTCATGAAAACGAAAAGTGTTTTTTACTGAATAAAAGATTTGAGTTAATTATTAAATGTAGAAATAATTTCAATTTTCAACAGAAATTGATAGTTAAGGAGTGATCTCGATGCACAACATTGAGATAAGAAGACCACGAAGTGAGGACATTAATGAACTAAATCAACTTTTTAGTATGGTCATTAAGGATACCTTTGCAAGGGAGGGTTTATCGGAGTTACTTGATTATATAGAAAATGAAATAAAAACTAAGGAAGAATACTTGAAATGTGACTTTGGTAGTGATGGGAAGAATCGATATTTTTTAATTGCTTTAGATAAAAACTGCAGTAAAGTTATCGGTACAATTGAATACGGTCCATCTAGTGATCTGATTAATAGTTGCACAGACAGAGTGTTGAAAGGTTTGTATGAGATTGGAACTATATATGTACATCCAGACTATCAAAAACGTGGTGTAGGGACTTTACTATTAAACGAAATATTTCTGACGTTTCTGAATAGGGGAATCAAAGAATTTTGTTTGAATAGTGGATATATAAATTCACAGAAGGTATGGAAGAAAAAATTTGGTGAGCCTGATTATTTAATGAAAGATTATTGGGGCCAGGGACGTGATCACATGATTTGGAGGAGATACACTAAGGATATGTTCATTACATCTAAGAGATGATTATACTTTACTTTAAAGGTATTTCATTTTATCAACAAGGTGAGGTTTTACACAAAGAAATGATAGTCCTTGTTTAACGAAAGGTAATAGAACTCAATAATTGTGGCATAGCTTTAATAGCTTTTGTTCTTATACAATATGGCGCATTTCTTAGATAAGAAATGCGTCATTTTTTCGTTTTAAAGTTAATAAGCCATAACTCAGAATGAAGACTTTATAAATTATATTCTGATACTGAAAAACAAATAAGAAAGACAAAGATATTATAATTCTCCGCATAGAATAAGAAGTGTAAATTTGACTATAATGGAATATTATACAAATAAAAAAATGTTTACATACCCTTCGTAGGGGTTGGTGTAAAAGTCCATTTGGAATGTATTAAAGAGAATTCAATAATGAGGGTGTATGATGTTTAAGATACTTAAAAAATGGTTGAGAAAAGGTCCAAATAACAATTATGCTTCTCAAAAGAATGAGGTAGAATTAACTCAAAATACCCCTTTACTCACCTATTCTCATATTGACCAACAGTTTACCAATTGTGCTGATATAACAAAACACTCTTATCCTTCTATCAATGTGAAGGTACTGTTTTTTGAATATATGGTTGATAAACAAATGCTTTGGAGTGAAATTATTTCTAGATTAAAGGAATTAGATGTTCAAGAAGTATTCTCATTTTTTCAAGAAAGTCAATTTCAAGTTAGTTTTGATAGTAAAGAAGTTGTTAAGGCTATACTGGATGGTAATATTGTTTTCTTTCATAATACTGCAGTTTATATTTTCTTTGCCAGTAAATTAGAATCTCGAGCAATCCAAACAGCTGAATCAGAGACAATTATTACAGGGCCTCATGATGCCTTAAATGAACAAATTGATACAAACCTGTCTCTTATCAGAAGGAGAGTAAAGAGTTCTCACTTAAAAGTACATAAATTTACTGTAGGAGAAATAGGTAAATCACAAGTTTATGTATTATATATTGATGGAATTGCTAATGAAGAGCTTGTGAAATACGTTGAGGATAAAATAGAGAATATAGAAATAGATGCTATCTTTGATACTAATATGCTTGTCCAGCTTATAGATGAATTTCCAAATTCCCCATTTCCTCAATTTTATACTACAGAATTACCTGATGTAGTAGCCTCAAAATTAACTGAAGGAAAAATAGTTGGAATGATGGAGAATAGTCCTTATGCGTTTAGTGCACCTACAAGTTTTTTTGATTTTTTTCAGTCATCAGATGATTATAATCAACGTTGGCTAGTTGGATCAGCATCAAGAATTCTTCGTTTCATGGCTTTAATAGTAACATTAACTTTTACTTCACTATACGTTTCAATAACTACCTATCATTATGAAATGGTGCCTAATCTTCTTCTAAAAAGTCTAATTCAATCACGAAGCCATGTCCCGTTTCCTCCAATAATGGAAGCATTACTAATGGAATTTACAATTGAATTATTAAGGGAAGCCGGTGCTCGGTTACCGACAAAAATTGGTCAAACGATTGGTATTGTCGGAGGTATTGTAATTGGTTCAGCATCAGTAAATGCAGGTATTACAAGTAATATATTAATTATAGCTGTCTCTATATCTGCTATTTCATCTTTTGTTGTCCCAAGTTATATAATGAGCAACTCTGTGAGAATTATACGTTTTGGATTTATCATATTAGCTGGAGTACTAGGTAACTTAGGTATAGTATTAGGTCTTGCCTGGTTATTTATCCACCTTACAGGGCTTACCAACTTAAAATCACCTTATTTTTGGCCTATTTCACCGACAAACCCAAGTGGATGGAAGGATACAATTATTCGAGGCCCCTTATCAATATTCAATACTAGACCAAAATCTGTTTGGCCTAAAAATAAATCTAGAAAAAATGACGTTTAAGAAGTTCCACAGTTAAGCTAAATTTTCATGTTGATTATTTAACCTAATTATTGCTGATATTTCTTTAATGCATTATCTAAAAAATAAAGTGATTATTTGGTAATTTTTTTATTATTAAATCATTTTGAGGTGTGAGTATGTATAAACATCTTTTCATATTATTATTATGTTTTCTCGTTTTGTCTGGGTGTTATACTAGCTATGGAATTGATGATCTTGCGATGATCAATGCAATAGGTTTTGATTTATCTGATGAAGAAGAGGCGTATTTAAGTGTAACTGCAGTATATCCTCGTGCTACTGAGAAGGGTAGTGTTTATGAAGTTTTATCAGCTACGGGTAATTCTATGAAAGATGTTGAAATTGATAATATGGGTCAATCAAGTTTGGAGATAGTAAATGGTCAACTTGAAATAATGGTTTTTGGCGAAGAACTGGCAAAACAAGGAATCTTTCCAATCGTTCAAACTGCTTTGCGTGATCCTAGTATTGGCTCAAGAGTTAAATTTGCAATGGCTAGAGAGGAATCCAGCAGTATACTCACAACACAATTAGAAAAAGAGCCAAACATCGGATTATATTTAGATACAATGTTAACTAAGTTCGACAAGACATTTGTTTTTCCATCTGTTAATTTATATCAATTCACCAGGTCTTATTTTGATGATGGTATTGACCCCTACTTACCTGTGTTTATCTCTACATCAGATGGTATTGATTTCGATAGTTTTGCGCTTTTTGATGACGATAAACTTATAACAACAATTGATAAGAAAAGAGCTGTTTACTTATTCTTTTTAAGAGAAAATTTCAAAAAGGGATTATTAGATGTAGATTTGAAAAAAGGTGATATTGCTCAACATATACATTTATCTTACGTTAGAAACAAACATAAAATTCATGTTACAAGAGATGGGGAAAATCAGTTTTCTGTGAAGATTGACATTAAAGTAACAGGCTCTCTTGAAGAATATACTGGAGATTTAAAAATAGAGGATACTAATGAGCAAAAGAAATTAGAGAAAACAATCAAGAAAATTGTGGATAAAGAAACAACAGCAGTAATAGAATTTCTCCAAGAGAATAATGTTGATACGCTAGGGATAGGACAAAAAATAAGGAATAGTCTTACTTATGATGAGTGGACAAATCTTGAATGGGATAAAGTATATCCAGAAGTTGATGTCAGTATAGATTCAACAATTAAAATTAGAAACATTGGTAAATTTAAATAAATTAGTAATTGAATTTAATTGAGATCATTTAGTGGTTAGGGGATTAAATTAGAATTTATTCTCAACAAAAAAATAATAATTTAGCTATTTATTTTACTATCAAAATGAAGTATGATATTAGCAGAAAAAATGAATATTTGCGTTCAATGGGAAGGCAAATGGTGAGCCACCAGCTATGTCTGGTTCTAGTGGGTTCGATTCCCACCCCGGAATTTTTTTCGAATCATAAAAAAATTTCGAGGGTGGGATGACCTACACAGACAGGTCAATTCTACCCTCTAGGAGGGGTAATGTTGCTCAAGAAACGAGAGCTACAGGATTGTAAAGAATTGTTCGAGTTGATGGTTCACCCAGATGTCTTCCCTTTTGTACGTCAAAAAGCAGACTCGTATGAGGAGTTTTTATTTTTGACACGTCAAGTAATAGAAGAGGAAGAACGAGGTAACTTGATATCTCGTACTATTATAGATGAATGGGGAAATCCGATTGGGATAATTTCTCTTTTTGATATTCAAGATAATAGTGGATTTTTGGGTACATGGTTGGGTAAGCCATTTCATGGTAAAGGTTATAATGAACCTGCAAAAGAAGCTTTCTTTAATGAACTATTTTATCAATTATCTTTTGAATACATTTTTTTAAGAATCCGAAAAATGAATATTCGTTCGAATCAAGCTGCACTAAAGTTACCTTATGTAACACTTACTAATGAGTCACGTAAAGCTATGTTGGATAATTTAAATCTAGGTCAGGATATTTATAACCTTTATGAAATATCAAAGGACCTCTATACGTTTTATCAAATTAGTAACACAAGCATTGGTGAAAACGAACAAAAGGAAGCATGAATATAAGAATTTTGATATAGCTTAAAGATGAATAAAGTAAAGAAGAAAGAAGGAAAGAAAAATGTTGACTGCTCTATTGATTTTTTTACTACAAATTATTTATGTACCAGTTCTCACACTGAGAACTATTTTTCTAGTAAAAAATCGAACAAAAACAGCTGCAGGAATGGGATTATTGGAAGCAGTTATTTATATAGTGAGTTTAGGAATAGTTTTTAATGATTTAACTAACATATACAATATTGGTTCATATGTTATAGGGTTTAGTGTTGGATTATTACTAGGAGGATTTTTAGAACAGAAATTAGCTTTTGGCTATATAACCTATCAAGTCAGTTTGTTAGATAAAAATGAGAAGCTAGTAAATATATTACGGACATCAGGATTCGGAGTAACTGTATTTGAGGGTGAGGGAATAGACTCGAGTATAAGGTATCGTTTGGACATTATTTCACAACGTTCTAGGGAAGTAGAACTTTTGCAATTAATAAATAAATTTGCTCCAAAAGCATTCTTAACTTCTTATGAAATTAGATCATTCAAGGGAGGGTTCATGACCACATCAATGAAAAATAGATTGAGATTGTTCAGAAAGAAGAAGGAAATTTGACAATGATTTAAATTATAATAAGACTTTCTTTTGTATTAAATGTGAAGAAAGCGATTATAGAACTAAGAATTGTTAATCTACATTTGACTATAAATCATTAAAAGTAGGATCATAGTGGTAATTGAAGTTAATAAACATTTTGGTGATATTTTGCACCAAGTATACTTCAAGTAAAACACATTTCTAAAGGGATCGAGTTTGGATTAAGAAATTTATATCTAAGGTTGTTATTTAAACTCGCAAAATATAATGTTAATTAGCTAACAGGGTCTTTTCTTGAAGACCGTTAATACCCCCATTTGATTCTTCAGCAATATGGCGCATCAATTCTTTAATTTTAGATATCTTGAAAATGAGTCTTCAACAAAATGGCGGGGCTGGGACAAAACCCACCTCTGAAATGAAAAAGCCGTTGAAATTTTACACGAGTAAAATTTCAACGGCTTTGTTTATTTTTGAATTAACATAAGGACCACTTCTGATAAAATAAAGTTACCACACAAAATTTCATCCGAAAGAAGGGTCCTTATGTTTAAAAATTATATCATGAATCAACTAGTATTGCCTTTAGATTTAGAAGTAAAATTACAAAACAATGATATTGCCTTCCATGTCCATCAT
>NZ_JBPXRQ010000038.1:0-51525 GCF_051842895.1 Cytobacillus sp. Hm23 | reverse complement strand
AAGCACGAACAGGGACTTTTTTAGATTTACCGTTCAACATTAATGGTAGATAAATATTTTCAAAATCGAATGAATAGTTTTGGTTATTCCATACACAAACAGGCTGTTTAAGAACAGGAGTTATTTTATATTTACTTTTCTTTATCTTTGTAGAAAATACACTTTTCGCATCCTTAATAGCTTGGTTTTTTACAGCACTCGGTAGGATGGCATTTACGTGCTTACTTGTTTTCTTTGTACTTTTCTTTTCTTCTACCATTTCTGAAATGAGTGTATTAATTGCAGAAATATACTCATAGCTCATCTTGGTTAAAACATCGGCTTGTTCTTTTGTTGGAAGCAATTTAATTTTCACAGTGATTGTTTGTTTCACAGTCTCACCCCCTTGTTTTTTGTTGTTCAACGTATCTTTTAATCGTTTGACTTGATACATTTCCAGCAGTTGAAACGAAATAAGAACGTGTCCATAAGCTCGGCAAGTGTTGAAGATGAGGAAACTCCTTCCTCAATGTACTAGAAGTCACTCCTTTAATTTTTGCCATAATATCAGCAGGACTTAATGTCGGCAAAGCATTAAGAAATAAATGAGAGTGGTCTTTATCACATTCAATAGCAATAATTTGAATGTCAAATTCTTCACATATTTCTTGAACCAACTGCTTAAAACGTTCTTCAACCTTTGTTTGAAGGAATATCTTTCGCCTATACCGTGGGCAGAAAACAAAATGATAGTTAATTAATGAAACAGTAGTCTTGGTTCTTCTATATTCTTCCATAACATTAATTTATCAGTTTTAGTGTTTTACTGCAACAAAAAATGTAGGGAATTTCAGATACTTAATGTAGCAGAAGCTACACCGTATCTGATCTCACTACCATCCCACACCTTAAGGAGTGGGCTTTCCCGTTCGTGAAAATCTGTAAGTTTCTTTACCATTTTCTATAAGCACAAGGACATGCGTAGCATTCGAAGCCGTACCTTTTAGGCTTAAGGATTGAGACTAAACAAAAAATTAGAAAATAGTAAACTTAGAATATTATTTTCCATAACAAAAGGGGACCTGCGGCCCCCTCTACTTTTTTCATTTAGTTGCTTTCACATTAATTGTTACTCTTCGTTTTTTCATTAAAGCACGTATACATCCAGTGTTCGTGGCATCTTTGCTACTTTTACAATTATTGAGTTATCATATAACTCATCATACTGTCAGTAAACATAGCAACAATTTTTTCGAAAAGAACCTTACAATTAGACAGCTTTAGTTGATTTTGACTCATCAGCTTCGTGATTTTTGTATTCCTCTTCCCAAAAATCAGCACCTTCAATACCTAACTTGCTAGGGTTAAATACTGGGTCCTTACCTGCTCTTTTCTGAGTTTCATAATCTTTAAGTACTCTTAACGCTGGTTTCGTCAACAGTAATATTGCTATTATATTTAACCATGCCATACTACCAACACCAACATCACCTAAGCCCCAAGCTAAATCTGCAGTTTTTACACTTCCATAAAAGACAACAAATAACAGCGCAACTTTTAATAAATATTCAGACCAAACCCGTCGCACTTTACGGTTAAGATATGCTAGGTTTGTTTCAGCCATATAGTAGTATGCCATAATTGTTGTAAAAGCGAAAAAGAGAAGTGAAATCGAAACAAACGGTGCTCCGAAGCCAGGTATTTGTGATTCTATTGCTTGTTGTGTATATACTGGTCCTGGTTCTACATCTGCTAAATTATTGACAATCGGCGCTTCCCCTTCTGGTGTAACATTATACATACCAGTAATAATAATCATAAATGCCGTTGCTGAGCATACAAACAACGTGTCTATGTATACTGAGAACGCCTGAACAAGTCCTTGTTTTGCAGGGTGTGAAACTTCAGCTGCTGCTGCTGCATGAGGTCCCGTACCTTGTCCAGCCTCATTAGAGTAAATACCACGTTTGACTCCCCATGCAATAGCTGCACCTAAAATACCACCAAAAGTAGCATCTGTCCCAAAAGCACTGCTAAAGATAAGACTAAACACTTCAGGAACCTGCGAGATGTTTGTAATTAAGATGTACATAGAAACTAAAATATACCCTATAGCCATAAATGGTACAACTACTTGAGCAACATGGACAATACGCTTAATTCCACCGAAAATAATTAACGCTAGGAATACAACTAAAAACACACCAGTAATCGTAGGGTTTATCCCAAATGCATTATCCATTCCTGCTGCTATACTGTTAGCTTGTACACCTGGTAAGAGCATTCCAGTTGCAATAACAGTAACAAGCGCAAATAAAATTGCGTACCATTTTATTTTAAGACCTTTTTCGATATAGAACGCTGGTCCACCACGATATTCACCATCTTGTTTTGTTTTAAAAACTTGCCCCAAGGATGATTCTACGAAAGCGGAGCCTGCACCTAAAAAGGCAATTAGCCACATCCAGAAAACTGCTCCAGGCCCTCCATATGCTATCGCAGAAGCAACACCAGCAATATTCCCGGTACCTACGCGCCCAGATAAAGATAGTGCTAACGCTTGGAAGGATGATACTCCTGATTTGGAGCTTTTTCCCTCAAACATTAATTTAATCATTTCTTTAAAGTATCTAACTTGAACAAATCTCGTAGCAATCGTAAAGAATAAGCCTGCTCCTAAACATAAAAATATCAGATAATTACTCCAAATATGATCATTTAGCCATCCTACAACACTTGTCATTACATTTTATCCCCCTTGTTTTTTAGTTTAGTAGAATAATAATAAAGTTTTATTCAAAAATCTTTGCTATGAAGATTTTTATAACTAAGTAGTGTATTAGTATGATTATTCATAATTCTTAGTTTATCAAAAACAATAGGGATATTTATTCATATAATAACATTATTATTCAAATTGTAAGAAGTGTCAAATAAAAGAAAATTTTGACTATTATTAGCTATTCATCCATGTTTCGTCTTGAGGATTTTCACTCCATTTCAACAGTTTCGAAATATCTTCTTGAGTTATATACCCATTCTTAGCAGCTACTTCAGTTAAAGCCGCAAAATCTGTTAACGAATAAGCTCTTACATTAGCTTCATCTAATTTTTGCTGACCTGCATGTAGTCCATACGTAAAAATTGAAGCGATTCCTAATACATTACAGCCTTCTGCTCTAAGTGCCTCAACAACTGTTAACGCGCTTCCTCCAGTAGAGATTAAATCTTCAACCACGACAACATTTTGGCCTTCAGACACGACACCTTCTATTTGATTTCCTTTCCCATGGCCTTTGGCCTTACCTCGAACGTAGCACATAGGTAGATTCATTCTTTCACTTACCAAAGCAGCATGTGCAATGCCGCCTGTAGCTGCACCAGCTATGACATCTGTTTCAGGGAAATGTTCTTTAATTAATTCTACTAAGCCGTCCGCTATATCTGTTCGAACACGAGGATAAGATAACGTTAAGCGATTATCACAGTAGATCGGTGATTTCATTCCTGAAGACCATGTAAAAGGATTATTTGGTTGTAAAAAAACCGCTTTAATTTCTAATAAATGTTCAGCTATTTTTGCTTTCATATGGAGGCTCCTTCCCATTCTGCTTTCATTTTTTTATATGCTGCTATCGGATCTTGCGCTTTCGTAATACTTCTCCCGACGACTATAGCGGTGGAACCTAACTGGCGAGCCTTTTCTGGAGTTGCAATACGGACTTGATCGTCTTGATTGTCTGTTAATTGACGAATGCCTGGTGTTACAGTAGCAAACCCTTTTCCTAGTTCTTTCTGAATCATCGGTACTTCTAGTGTTGAACAAACAATACCATCTAACCCACTTTGTTTTGCGTTACTTGCATAATGAAGCACAACATTATCAAGTGAATGATCAATAAGTAGTTGCTCACTTAACATTTGTTGTGAGGTGCTCGTCAGTTGTGTAACAGCAATACAACTCGGACGATCATTTCCAGAAGGCGTACCCGCTTCAAGACCTTCCATCGCTGCTTTCATCATTTGCTTCCCACCAGCAGCATGAACATTGATAATATCGACACCTAATCGTGCGATTCCTTTCATGGCAGACTTTACTGTATTAGGAATATCATGTAGTTTTAAATCTAAAAAGATGTTGTGACCGGCATTTTTTAACTGTGAAACAATTTGAGGACCTTCCTGATAGAAAAGTTCCATACCTACCTTGAGATAAAGGTTTTCACCATGAAAATTCGCTAAAAATTGATTCACTTGCTCCTGTTCTGCAAAATCAAGAGCAATGATTAATGGTCTTTTCACGCTCTTTCCAGCTCCTTCCTATGCAGTCTGATATATGATCAATACCAAGCTTATCAAGTAATAATGGCAGTTCTTCAATGATATTTGGACATACGAATGGATCCACGAAATTTGCTGTTCCTACAGCGACAGCACTTGCACCTGCATATAAATATTCAATAACGTCCTCAGCTGTTTGCACTCCTCCCATTCCAATGATTGGTATGGAGACCTTTTGACTCACTTCGTAAATCATTCTAATTGCAACAGGTTTAATCGCTGGCCCAGACAACCCACCTGTACGATTCGCTAAAATTGGCTTAGCTGTTCTTAGGTCAAGACGCATCCCTAAAAGTGTATTAATCATCGTTAAGCCATCAGCTCCAGCTTCTTCAACTGCTGTTGCCATATCAACGATATTCGCTACATTCGGTGAAAGCTTCACATATACTGGCACAGTAGATACTTCTTTTACTTGTTTTGTTAAATCATGCGCAACCTCAGGTATTGTTCCAAATGCTATGCCACCAGTTTTCACATTTGGGCAAGAAATATTCAGCTCCAGCGCATGAACATTTTTCGCTTTAGATATCTCTTGAGCAACTTCAACATAGTCTTCGACTTGTGAACCTGCTACATTCGCAATAATTGGGACATCATATTGTTCCAACCATGGTAATTCCTCAGCTAACACTTTTTCAAGCCCTGGATTCTGTAAGCCTATGGCATTTAACATGCCTGCTGAAGTTTCAGCGACACGTGGAGTAGAATTACCAAAGCGTGGCTCGAGTGTAGTTGCTTTAATCATTATTGCTCCAAGGTTACTTAAATCATATAGATTTGCATATTCCTTACCAAAGCCAAAGCAACCGGAAGCTGGCATAATTGGATTTTTCAACTTCAGTCCTGGTAACTCTATGTTAAGTCGATTCATAATACCACCTCTCCAACCTTAAAGACTGGACCATCGCTACAAACCTTCTTATACGATGTACCTTCAGGATCTTCTTGTGTATGACAAACGCATGCAAAACATGCACCGATCCCACAGCCCATACGTTCTTCAAGAGAAATAAAGGCCTTCTTATCTTGATAGCGGTCTTCTATCACTTTTAACATTGGGGTAGGACCACATGAGAAAAGAACATCAAAAGATAATTGATATTGATCGATTACATCAGTCACAAAACCTTTTATACCTAACGATCCATCTACCGTTGCAATATGTGTTGAGCCAAGCTCTGAAAACTGCTGTTCATAAAAAGCTACCTGTTTATCTTGAAAACCTAAAACATGTATAACCTTCACACCTTTTGCAACGAGTTGCTTTGAAAGCTCATATAATGGTGGAACTCCGATACCGCCACCTACTAATAAAGCTGTGTTTCCTCGTTTAGTTTCGTTAATTGGGAAACCATTGCCCAATGGCCCTAATACATTGACTGTCCCATTGTTTATTCTAGAAAGGACTCGTGTGCCGAGTCCTTCCTTACGATAAATCATTGTAAATTGGCTATTCTTTTTATCAACATTCGCAATACTTATTGGCCGACGTAGCAAAGGCTCTGCCCCTTCTGAAACTTTAATATGCACGAACTGTCCTGGCTCTCCCATTTGTGTTACCAGTTCACCTTGTAATACCAATTCAAAAATATCTTGTGCAATTTCTCTTTGAGAAACTACCTGCATGTCCTCTTGCATTATCATGAATGTGTCACCTCTTTAGCTTGCTCAAATAGAGGCATCGCTTCTGCTGAAAATGTCATCGACTCGAGAACACGTAATATTGCTTGTGCTGTGTCAAGACTTGTCAAGCATGGTACATTATTTTCAACTGATTCCCTTCTAATTCTAAAACCGTCCCGGGCAGGCTGCTTACCTTTCGTTAATGTGTTAATGACAAACTGGGCTTTTCCTTGTCTAATAACATCAAGCAAATTAGGTTTATCTGTTCCGATTTTGTTAACGACGGTCACAGGAATATTTTCTTTTGCTAGAAAATCAGCAGTACCACTTGTCGCTAATACTTGATAACCTATACGGTGAAATCTTTTAGCGATCATTAAAGCTTCTTCTTTATCTTTATCTGCTACAGTTAGAAGGACCGAACCAAATTGTTGAACTCTCATACCAGCTGCAACAAGCCCTTTATACAAAGCTTTTTCTAATGTATTGTCTTTACCCATTACTTCTCCAGTTGACTTCATTTCTGGTCCTAATGTAATATCAACGCGACGTAATTTTGCAAACGAAAAGACTGGTACTTTTACAAATACCCCTTTGCTTTCCTCATGTAAACCAGTTGAATAACCAAGCTGTTCTAGTTTCGCACCTAGTATTACTTTTGTTGCGATATTAGCCATAGGCACACCAGTGATTTTACTTAAAAACGGTACCGTACGACTTGATCGTGGATTTACTTCTATAACGTATACATCTTGCTTATACACGATAAATTGGATATTCAGTAGCCCGACGATGTTTAAACCTTTAGCCAGTGACGTTGTATAATCAACTATTTTCTGTTTTACATCAGACGTTAATGTTTGTGGTGGATACACAGCGATCGAGTCACCTGAGTGTACACCAGCTCGTTCAATATGTTCCATAATGCCAGGAATGTATACACTTTCCCCATCAGAAATCGCGTCAACCTCTATTTCTTTACCAATCATATACCTATCAATTAGTACTGGATGCTGTGGATTTACTTTTACAGCATTTTTCATGTAATGAAGCAGCTCTTCCTTTTTATATACAATCTCCATTGCTCTTCCACCTAAAACGTAAGATGGACGAACAAGTACTGGATAACCGATTCTGTCAGCTACTTGTACAGCTTCCTCTACAGAAGTAGCCGTTTTTCCTTTAGGTTGTGGTATACCTAACTGTGTTATCGTATGCTCAAACTTATCTCGATCTTCAGCGCGATCCAAGTTTTCAAGAGATGTTCCTAAAATTTTCACTCCACGTTCTGCAAGTTCATTCGCTAAATTAATCGCTGTTTGTCCGCCAAACTGGACAACAACACCGATAGGCTTCTCTAAGTCAATAATATGCATGACATCTTCAATCGTTAACGGTTCGAAATAGAGTTTATCTGATACACTAAAATCTGTTGAAACCGTTTCTGGATTGTTATTAATTATGATTGATTCATATCCTGCCTCTTTAATAGCCCAAACTGAATGAACTGTTGCGTAGTCAAATTCCACACCTTGTCCGATACGTATAGGACCAGAACCTAAAACAACCACGCTCTCTTTCTCAGAAACAATTGATTCATTTTCTTCCTCATATGTTCCATAATAATAAGGTGTTGTAGATTCAAATTCTGCAGCGCATGTATCAACCATTTTATATACAGGAATGATGTTCGACTGTTTTCTGAATTCATAAACTTGATGTTCTGTTTGATTCCATAGCTTAGCGATTGTTATGTCTGCAAAGCCAAGTTCTTTTGCTTCATGTAACACGTCTTTATCACCGATGTTATTCTGCAAAACAGTTTCAAAACGAACGATATTTTGAAATTTTTGTAGGAAAAATAAGTCAATTGCACTCCATTCATGGAGCTGCTCAATTGTAATACCACGACGGAGTGCCTCTCCTACATAAAATAACCGCTCATCGCCAGCCTTACGGATGCGTTTTTCAATCGTTTTATCACTATGAGTACTTGCTTCATCTAGCTCTAGATGAAATACATCAGCTTCTAGTGAACGAACAGCTTTTAAGATCGATTCTTCAAAGTTTCTACCGATTGCCATTACTTCTCCAGTAGCTTTCATTTGTGTGCCAAGATGACGGTTTGCTGATTCAAATTTATCGAAAGGCCATCTTGGAATCTTTGAGACAACATAATCTAATGCTGGTTCAAAACAAGCATATGTTTTTCCCGTAACAGGGTTAATCATTTCATCCAATGTTAGTCCAACTGCTATTTTTGCAGCTAGTTTAGCAATCGGATAGCCAGTTGCTTTTGATGCCAATGCGGATGAGCGACTTACACGAGGGTTTACCTCGATGATAAAATAGTCAAAGCTGTGCGGGTCTATAGCAAGCTGAACATTACATCCACCTTCAATTTTTAACGCACGAATAATTTTTAAAGAAGTATTCCGTAACAATTGATACTCACGATCACTAAGAGTTTGGCTTGGCGCTACAACAATAGAGTCCCCGGTATGAATGCCGACTGGGTCAATATTTTCCATATTACATACTACGATGGCATTATCATTTGAATCACGCATTACTTCATATTCGATTTCTTTAAAGCCTGCAATACTTCTTTCCAGTAAACATTGATTAACTGGACTCATCTTTATACCGCTAGATACGATTTCATGGAGCTCTTCCTCGTTATGACAAATACCTCCGCCAGTGCCACCTAACGTATATGCGGGTCTAACGATGATTGGATAGCCTACTTCTTCAACAAAACTTTGCGCCTCTTCAAGTGTATGAATAATTTCACTTTGTGGTACAGGCTCATTTAATTCATTCATTAGATTACGAAACAGTTCACGATCTTCTGCTTTTTCAATAGCATCCAGTTTTGTACCTAATATCTCAACATTGCATTCTTCTAACACACCTGATTTTGAGAGCTCAACAGCTAAATTTAAACCAGTTTGCCCCCCTAATGTTGGTACTAATGCATCAGGTCTTTCTTTGCGAATAATTCTACTCACAAATTCAGGAGTAAGTGGTTCAATGTAAACTTTATCTGCAATTTCTGTGTCGGTCATGATTGTAGCTGGATTGGAGTTAACTAAGATAACACGGTATCCTTCCTCTTTTAACGCTAGACAAGCTTGCGTTCCTGCATAATCAAATTCTGCTGCTTGTCCAATAATGATCGGTCCTGATCCAATTACTAAAATCGTCTCAATGTCTACACGTTTTGGCATACTTTTTCTCCCTCTCTCTTGTATGTTTCAATTAGGCTCATAAATTCATCGAATAAACCGTTCGCATCTTCTGGACCCGGTGAAGCTTCAGGGTGATATTGAACTGTAAAAGCTGGATAATCTTGATGAGCTAAGCCTTCTATTGTTCCATCATTTAAAGCAATGTGAGTAACATTTAATTTTGTATTTGAAATTGACTGTTCATTTACTGTATATCCATGGTTTTGTGAAGTAATATCTACTTTTCCAGTTTCAAGATTTTTAACTGGATGATTCGATCCACGATGACCAAACTTCATTTTTTCTGTGCTTGCTCCACAAGCTAGAGCAAATAATTGATGCCCTAAACAAATTCCAAATAGCGGTACTTTGCCGATAATGCCGTTAATCATATCGATTGCTTCAGGTACATCCATCGGGTCTCCTGGTCCATTACTTAACATGACACCATCTGGGCTAAGTCTTAATATCTCTTCAGCTGTAACATTATATGGAACGACAATTACATCACAATTACGATTGTTTAATTCTCGTAAAATCCCATGTTTCATCCCATAATCCACTAATACGACCTTATAACCACGGCCTGGGCTAGGGTATGGACTTTTCGTTGATACCTTCTGTACTTGATTTGTAGGAAGTGTAGTTGAAGATAAACGCTTGATCATTTCAGCTACATCAACGTCCATGGAACAAATAGCTCCTTTTAAAGCTCCATGATGACGAATAATTCTCGTTAGTTTCCTAGTATCTATTCCTGCTATCCCTGGAATGTTTTGCGCTCTAAAAAATTCATTTATTGTATATTGATTTCTCCAGTTTGAAGGATGTTCACTAAATTCTTTCACAATGAACCCGTTTATCGCAGGAGTAATTGACTCAAAATCATCTCGATTTATGCCATAATTTCCGATTAAAGGGTAAGTCAAAGTTACGATTTGACCACAATATGATGGATCTGAAAGTATCTCTTGATATCCTGTCATACCTGTATTAAAAACTACCTCACCAACCGTATCTTTCTCACTACCAAATGCTTTACCAACAAACACTGTTCCATCTTCTAAAATTAATTGTCGTTTCATATAAGAATTCATCCCTTCTGCCATACAATTTTTCCGTTAACTAATGTCATTACAGGCCAACCTTTACAAGTCCATTCAGCAAATGGCGTATTTTTCCCTTTTGAAGCAAATGTTTCAGGGTCAATTGTTTGTTCCAATTCAAGATCTATAATTGTTAAATCTGCATGGGATCCTACTTGTAAGCTTCCAAACGGAAGATTAAACACTTCTGCTGGCTTTTTAGTTAAATAATTTATTAGCTCCTCTAATGTAATAATGCCTTTTTCAACAAAATGTGTATAAAGAAGCGGAAACGCTGTTTCTAGACCTACAATTCCAAATGGTGCAAGCTCCATTCCTTCTGATTTTTCTTCTGAAGTGTGAGGAGCATGATCTGTAGCAATAAAATCTATTGTCCCATCTAACAATCCTTCAATTAATGCTTCTTTATCAGCCTTTGATCTAAGTGGTGGGTTCATTTTATAATTTGAATCTAGCCCTGGGATATCGTCATCTGTTAACAGTAGATGATGTGGAGTCACTTCGGCTGTAACATTAATTCCAGCGCGTTTCGCATCTCTAACTACTCTTACTGATTCCTTTGTACTAATATGACAAACGTGATAATGACAATTCGCTGCCTCTGCTAATAGTACGTCTCTCGCAATATGAACTGATTCACATACTGACGGAATGCCATTCAAGTGATGTTTTGCTGAAAAATCTCCTTCGTGCACAGCACCTTTATTAATCAACGTGTTTTCCTCACAATGAGCAACGATCGACATATTTAAATCGGCTGCCCTTTTCATTGCCTCAAGCATCTTATGCGCTGATTGCACCCCTACTCCGTCATCTGTGAAGGCAAATGCGCCTGCCTCTTTTAGCTGTTCAAAATCCGTTAGCTCCTCTCCAAGCTGACGAGTTGTTATAGCTGCGTACGGTAAGACACGGACATGTGCTGTTTCTTCGATTCGTTTTTGGAGCCAATTCATTTGATCTTTCGTATCAGGAACAGGACGGGTATTAGGCATCGCTGCAATCGTCGTAAACCCACCTTTAGCTGCTGCTAATGAGCCTGTCTGAATTGTTTCTTTATGTTCACCACCAGGCTCACGCAAATGTACATGTAAGTCAACAAATCCTGGTGAAATGACCTTACCCTTAACATCAATCACCTGTGTATTTGTCGTATCAATACCCTCGCCAATTTCCACGATTTTCCCATCTTCAATTTTTATATTTATCGATTCTAATGCCCCATTTTCGTTGAACCACTTACCATTAGTTAGTACAATACTCATTTGTTAATCCCCCTTGTACAGATTGTAATGCTCTTTGAATAACAGCCATACGAATATATACACCATTTTCCATTTGCTTAAAGATTCTAGATCGACCACATTCCACTAATTCACTAGCTATTTCCACACCACGGTTCACTGGGGCTGGATGTAAAATAATACTATGTGCTTGCATTTGCTTTTCTCTCTCAATTGTTAATCCGTAAGATTCATGATAGCTTTGTGAAGCATGATCATTTCCTTCTTGATGACGTTCATGTTGAATACGTAATAGCATCAATACATCACTTGTCTGTACCGCCTCATCTATGTCAACATACTTACCAAATTGATTCGTTTCATCTCGCCATTCATCTGGTGCAGAGAACATCACATTAGCTCCAAGTCTTGTTAATACTTCAGAGTTAGAACGTGCTACACGACTATGACGAATATCGCCAACTATCGCAACTTTCAACCCTTTAAATGTTCCAAACTCCTCTTTAATCGTGTATAAATCAAGCAATGATTGTGTTGGATGATGACCACATCCATCACCTGCATTAATGATAGGGATGCTGATTTGTTCACGTAATTCATCATAATATTGGTCTTCTTCGTGTCTAATGACAACCGCATTTGCTCCAATTGCTTGTAACGTTCCCACAGTATCGTATAAGCTTTCGCCTTTTTGGACACTTGTGTTTGACACATCGAAATTTAACACATGTGCTCCAAGCTTTTTCTCTGCTACTTCAAAGCTAAACTTCGTTCTTGTGCTAGGTTCGTAAAACAAATTAGCAATAAATTTGTTTTGCGCAATATCAGTCCATTCACCACTAGAAAACCGATGCGCATCTTGCAATATCATTTCAATATCATTCGTTGATAGCTCATTCATCGCGAGTAAATGTTTCATATTATGATCCCCTTTTTGGTTTTTAGTGTTACATTTATTTAAGAAAAAACACCCTACAAATTTGTGTAGGGTGTTTGAAAGACATTTCAGTGTTATGATACGATCATGATTCATTTTGCGTATCAAATACACTTATTACCTTACACCCTTACTAGTCTCACAGGACTCATTTAAAAGGTTTAGCCGCTTATTTGTTGCTTTTCTTCCGATAGTTCAAACATTTCATTAGTACCATAACTAGACTCTTTGCCAGGTAGTATAAGATGAAGTATAACACCACAAATTGCTGCTAATGCCATACCAGCAATTTGCAACTGATCTGTAACTTGAACAAAAGCTCCACCAACACCGATGACTATAATAACTGAAGAAATGATTAAGTTTCTTGTATTTCCAAAATCAACTTTATTATCTATTAACATACGTAAGCCTGATGATGCAATGATTCCAAATAATAATATCGATACACCGCCCATGACAGGCGATGGGATCGAGCCAATCAATGCTGTTATTTTACCGATAAATCCAAAACATATTGCAAACACGGCTGCGCCTCCGATAACAAAGACACTGAACACTTTCGTAATTGCTAATACACCTATATTTTCTCCGTAAGTAGTATTAGGTGGCCCCCCTAATGTTGCTGCAATCATTGTTGCAATACCATCACCTAAGATTGAGCGATGAAGGCCTGGTTTTTCTATAAAATTACGCCCTACAACTTTACTTAGGACCATCTGATCACCGATATGCTCTGCAATTGTTACTATGGCGACTGGAACCATGATAAGAGCAATTTCCCAGTCTAAGTTTGGTGTATAGTTTACAAAGGGAATATAGAAATCTGGCACTTCGAAAAGCTTTGCTTCACGAATCGGAGTGAGATCAACAATGCCCATAAAAAATGCATATGTGTACCCGCCAACAATACCTATTAAAATGGGAATGAGTCCAAAGAACCCTTTCAAAAACACAGAACAGATAATTGTTAATGCAAGTGTCACTATAGCCACTGACAAATACGTTGGATTATAAATTAATTCGTTTGATGGTGCACCAGCATTTTCATACATTGCCATTCCAACAGCAACATTTGCTAGGCCTAAACCAATTACAATGATCACAGGACCTACAACTACAGGTGGTAAGAGACGCATAATCCATTTTAAACCAAAACCTTTAATAAGCAGAGCTACAATCCCATAGACAACACCAGCTAAAAAACTTCCCAACATTGCAGCTTGTGGACCTCCAGCTGCTTTTGCTGCAATAATAGGTGCAATAAATGCGAATGAGGAGCCTAAATATGCAGGTATTTGACCTCTAGTTATTAATAGGTACGCTATAGTTCCAAGACCACTTGAAACAAGTGCTACTCCAGGACTTAAATCGACTAAAAAGGGAACTAGTATTGTAGCTCCAAACATTGCAAATAAATGTTGGATACTAAATATAATCCATTTACTTAAGGGTGGGATTTCCTGTACATTAAGAGTTACATCCTTTTGCTTCATCTCCAACTTTGTCTCCTCCTCTGTAAAACACACACTAGAAATCCATATAAAAACCCTCTTTGTTTTATATACAAAGAGGGTGTGCAAACTACTCAAGTATCGACATACTTGAGGTTGTACCCTCTTAGTCATCTCACAGGATAACCTTAAAAAGGGGATTAAATTTCGTAAATACCTACTTGATCAACTTGATCAACTTCGTCTAATTTAACAACTATTTTTTCGGCATTAGAAGTTGGAATGTTTTTACCAACAAAATCTGCTCTTATCGGTAGCTCTCTATGGCCTCGATCAACTAGAACTGCCAATTGTATTTGAGCTGGCCTACCTACGTCTATTAACGCGTCCATCGCTGCACGAACTGTCCGCCCAGTAAACAACACATCATCTACTAATATTACCTTTTTATTTGTAATATCTATCGGTAAATGAGAACCTTTCACAAGTGGTTCTTTATTCGATGTCGTGTTTGTTAGATCATCCCTATATAATGTGATATCTAGTTCACCTATTGCGATTTTGTCTCCTTCGATTTGCTCAATCTTTTCTGCCAACCTATTAACAAGATATATACCCCGAGTTTTAATTCCAACGAGGACACAATCGTTGATACCTTTGTTCTTTTCAATAATCTCATGTGCAATACGAGTTAGTGCTCTGCGAATAGCTTGATTATCTAATACTACAGCTTTTTGCATCGTTATCACCTCTGATTATAAATGGTGGTCAACAGCATAAAAAAATCCTCACACCTGTGGCGAGAGGATTCATAATTGTAGAGCTACTACAATTACTCTTAAATAAATTTCCGTATCCTTCTCAGCCTCACGGGACTGGGTTAAAGATCTAGTATGCAACTACATTTAGAATATATTAACGGTTAGGTAATGTCAATATTATTTTTTAATCTCATTTAATACTGTGACAAATTCTGAAGGCAAAGGAGCTTCAAATTCAATATATTTATTCGTTCTAGGATGATCAAAACCTAGAATTGCTGCATGAAGTACTTGTCCATTTGTTTGCAATGTTTTCTTTGGACCATATTTTGGGTCTCCAACTAGAGGATAACCAATATATTTCATATGAACACGAATTTGGTGGGTTCTTCCTGTTTCAAGTTGGCATTCAATTAAAGTGTAATCATTAAATCTTTCAAGTACTTTAAAGTGCGTAACTGCATCTTTTGAATGCTCGTCAGTTACTGTCATGCTTTGACGATCACGTTTATCTCGTCCAATTGGTGCATCAATCGTTCCCTTATCATGCGGAATAACACCATGAACGATTGCCTTGTATTTACGTGTGACAGTTTTATTTACTAATTGATTGACTAATGATTCATGAGCCACATCATTTTTGGCTACCATTAAAAGCCCTGATGTATCTTTATCAATTCTATGAACAATTCCTGGCCTTAGCACGCCGTTAATACCAGATAAATCTGTACAATGTGCTAAAAGTCCATTTACTAATGTACCTTCCATATGTCCTGGTGCAGGATGAACAACTATTCCACTATTCTTATTAACTACGATTACATCTGCATCCTCATAGTAAATATCTAAACCCATATCCTGTGGAATCACATCTAGTTCTTCAGCTGCTGGTACAGTTATTTTCACAGCGTCCCCTATATTACATTTATAATTGGGCTTAACATTCTTGTCATTAACAGTAATATTTCCAGCTTTAATCCATTGCTGTACTTGAGAACGAGACCATTCATTTTCATGCTCTGAAATCACTTTGTCAAGCCTTTCGTTACGCTGTTCATTTGTTACAATTAACTCAATAACATCCATTAATTTTTCTCCTTCTCTCGTCCATCTAGTAGTGTATGGATAATTACCAGTATGACTCCTACAACTAATGCTGCATCAGCTATATTAAAAATTGGGTAATCATAACTAAAAATATTCGTAAAGTTAATAAAATCAACAACTTCTTTTCTAAACAGGCGGTCAATAAAGTTACCGATTGCTCCTCCAAGCATTAATGCAAGTGCAACACGTATCAACACCTGTGTTTGAGGGAGTTTTTTCATATAATAAATAATGCCAATGATGACAATCGTTGTGACAATATAAAAGAACCACAACTGTCCTTCCAAAATACCCCAAGCAGCCCCTCTATTACGATGTGAAGTTATGTATAAAAAATTTTCTATAACTGGTAGATGATCACCATACTCCATTTTCGTAACAATCATCCACTTTGTTACTTGATCCATTAAAATAACGATAAATGCTAAGATATAATAATACACAGAAGTACCTCCATGAAATATAATGTACTTCTGCATTTTAGCATATTGTCTTGAAAAGAAACAATGAATTCATAATAATATATTCACTAATGATGCTATTGTTAAAATAATACGTTTATATATTAATGTATATAATTGTTTGGATAATTTACTTCATCAATTGTTCTAACAGTCGGGAAAATTCGCAGTTTGTCTAGGGGGATTCTTTTACCTGTTGATTCGCATAAGCCATAAAGGCCTAAATCAATTTTCGCTAATGCTCTATTTACATCATCTAGGTCTTCTTTGACGTAATGTATAATCTCCATATGTTTCTCATTATTTAATGTATATTCGTCATCTTTATCCACTTGTCCTAACCTTGCTTCTAGTTCCAACTTTGCAAGCTCTAATTCTGCTTTTATCTCTGCTGTTTGTTCATACATACATAAACCTCCTAAGATACGAAGCAGTTGTTTGATGACAATAGTATATGCTTATTTACAATATATCCTGTAAACTACATTTTTCCATTACATAAACGTAAAACAAAGAAAACCTTAGCAGATAACACACTGCTAAGGTTCTTCATTTATTCAGTATAATGTTCCTTAACTACCGTTGCACACCTTGAGCAAATCGTTGGATGATCTTTATCCTCACCTACTGTTTGAGAAACAACCCAACAGCGTTCACACGTCTCTCCCTCAGCTGGTGATACAACAATTGCAGTCTGATCAAATTTTTGTGCATTCGCTGGTGCATCTTCTAGCATTCCTGCAATGTCAAATCCTGAAACGATAAATAGTTGTTTTACATCTTCTTCGATAGCATTTAAAAGATGTTTAGTCTCATCAGTAGTATATAATGCAATATGAGCATTTAATGATTTACCTATCACTTTTTCATTCCGAGCCACTTCTAATGCTTTTAATACATCGTCACGAAGTGACATAAATGCATCCCATTTCTCTTCAATTTGTGTAGCATTTTGTAATTCTGTTGCTTCAGGCATGTCAACTAACTGCACACTTTTCTCTGATACTGTATTAATATGCGACCATACCTCGTCTGCTGTATGAGGTAGTATAGGTGCTACAAGCTTCGTAAGTGCTAATAATGATTCATACATGACTGTTTGAATAGCACGACGGTTCATATCATTTGGTGCATCAATGTATAAAATATCCTTAGCAAAATCTAAATAGAATGAACTTAAATCAATCGTACAAAAATTGTGAACATCGTGGAAAATACTCGCAAATTCATATGTTTCATAAGATTTCTTCACTTTGTTAATGATTTTATTAAGTTTAATAAGCATATAGCGATCAACTTCTCTTAAATCTTCATATGCCACTGTGTCTTTAGTTGGTTCAAAATCGAATAAATTCCCTAATAAGAAGCGGAATGTATTACGAATTTTGCGATATACTTCAGCTACTTGCTTTAATATAGCATCTGAGATTCGAACGTCTGATTGATAATCAACTGAAGCTACCCATAAGCGTAGAATATCGCCACCTAATTGTTTCATTACTTTTTCTGGAACGACGACATTCCCGATAGACTTACTCATTTTCCTACCTTCTCCATCAAGCACAAAGCCATGGCTCAATACACCTTTATATGGAGCATGTCCAGTAACCGCAACAGATGTAGATAAGGAAGAATTAAACCAACCGCGATATTGGTCAGACCCTTCTAAATACAAATCTGCTGGACGTTGTAGATCGTCTCTTTCGAGGAGAACGGCTTGATGAGAAGATCCTGAATCAAACCATACATCCATTATGTCTTGTTCCTTTGTAAACTTTCCATTTGGACTAGAAGGATGTGAAAAGCCTTCTGGGAGCAAGCCTTTTGCATCTTGTTCAAACCAAATATTTGAGCCGTGCTCTCTAAATAGGTTCGATACATGATCAATCGTTTCATCTGTAATAATAGGCTCTCCATTCTCCCCATAGAACACAGGAATAGGTACACCCCAGGCACGTTGTCTAGAAATACACCAGTCCCCACGATCTCTCACCATGTTATGCAAGCGGGTTTCGCCCCATTCCGGCACCCATTTTGTTTCTTTTACTGAGTTAAGTAAATCTTCTCGTATTCTATCTATTGAAGCAAACCATTGTGCTGTTGCTCTAAATATTGTAGGCTTTTTTGTTCTCCAGTCATGTGGATATGAATGAGTGATAAAGGTAAGTTTGAGTAAAGCTCCAACTTCCTCTAATTTCTCAGTAATTGGCTTATTCGCTTGATCATAGAACAACCCTTCAAAGCCTGGTGCCTCAGTAGTCATATAACCCATTTCATTTACAGGGCAAAGTACATCTAAACCGTATTTTTTTCCTATTATAAAGTCATCTTCCCCATGACCAGGTGCAGTATGAACACATCCAGTACCTGCATCTGTCGTTACATGTTCTCCTAACATGACAAGGCTATCACGCTCATAAAATGGATGTGCAGCAACGACATTCTCTAAAAGATGTCCTTTTATGGATTTTACTGTTGTCGTATTCTCCCAGCCAATTTCATTTTGTACGGCTTCTAGTAAATCAGTTGCAATAACATATTTTTGTCCATCTGCTTGAACAATACTATAATCAAGATCAGGATGAACAGTAATTCCAAGATTTGCAGGAAGTGTCCAAGGTGTCGTTGTCCAAATAATTATTTTTTCATCCCCTTGGAGTACCCCTTTCCCATCTTTCACTTCAAATGCTACATAAATAGAAGGTGATCTTTTATCTTTATATTCAATCTCAGCTTCTGCAAGAGCTGATTCACTTGATGGTGACCAATTGACAGGCTTTAAGCCTTTATAAATTAGGCCCTTTTTAGCCATTTCGCCAAATACTTTAATTTGTTGTGCTTCATAAGCAGGCTCTAATGTAATATACGGATTTTCCCAATCTCCACGAACACCTAAGCGTTTAAATTGCTCGCGTTGATTATTAATTTGTTTATACGCATATTCTTCACAGAGCTTACGAAATTCAGCAACACTCATTTCCTTACGTTTTATTTTTTTATTTTTTGTTAGTGCTGTTTCTATAGGTAAACCATGAGTATCCCAACCTGGCACGTATGGCGCATTATAACCGTTCATGGATTTATAGCGTACAATAAAATCTTTTAATATTTTGTTTAAAGCATGCCCCATATGGATATCACCATTTGCATATGGAGGGCCGTCATGTAATACAAATAATGGTCTATCTTTTGTTCTTTCTTGAACCATTTCATATATATGTTGCTCGTCCCATTGCTGTTGAATTTGTGGCTCTCGATTCGGAAGATTTCCACGCATTGGAAAGCTTGTTTTCGGCATAAGTAAGGTATCTTTATACTCCATTTTCCATTCCTCCAAAAATAACATAAAATAATTACTAAAAAGCTGTTTTCCATATGTAACTGTTTTTCGCTATAAAAGCATACAACTAGCATTCGTGGTGAAACATTGTCTTCTTTAGTATGCACAATACGTTACATAGATGGCTTTTTTATAAGAAACTTCCACATTAATTGTTGCTTTTCGTAATAAGAGCTATACATGAATATAACTAACGTTATGGATACCTTTTCTTCTTTAAACAATAATAATCATATCATCCACATTAGTTAATCAAATTCAAGTAACAAAAAGCACTAAAGTTTACGAAAAAAGCCTTATAATAACACGAAGTAGCGATAAGAACCTAAAAAAAGACCTTCTCATCCCTAAATAGGGACGAGAAGGTCTCCCGCGGTACCACCCTTGTAGACTGTTACTTGTTATAATACAAAAAACAATTAGTCCGCTTTCTATTCGTAACGTGAATAAACGCCATCGCTTACTTTATAATTTCAGCTAGGAACTCAAGGGTGATGTTCATTCCTTTTGTTTATATCGAGCTTCCACCGTCCTCGATTCGCTTTTTATAATAAACTCGTTAAAGAATTACTGTCCCTATCATGGTCTACATTTAAAGTTATGACACATATTTAGAAATTATATGCTATCGTGCTTCAGTTAGTCAAGTCCAGTTTTCCTATTTCACAACTGATTGTGGATCTTCTTCATACTCCATTAAACTATCCCAATCGTTATGTTGAAGCATATCAAGTTGAGCTTCTATGAGCATTTTAAAACGATTTCTAAATACTTTTGATTGCTTCTTCAATTCCTCTATTTCCAAGGTAATCTTACGAGATTTAGAAAGTGATTCATTAATTATTCTGTCAGCATTCTTTTCAGCTTCCTTAACAATTAACTTTGCTTCCTTTTCAGCATTTCTTTTAACTTCCTCTGCTGTCTCTTGAGCAATAACGATTGATTTATTGAGTGTTTCTTCAATACTTGTAAAATGGTTTATTCTCTCAGTTAAATCTGTAACCTTGTCTTCTAATTCTTTTTTTTGTCTAATTACAATTTCATAATCTTTAATAACCTGATCTAAAAATTCATTTACTTCATCTTCATCATAACCTCGGAATCCTTTACTAAATTCCTTATTATGAATATCTAATGGTGTTAAAGGCACATATGCCACCTCCACAAAGTCGTATGTATGTTTTATGACGAAAAACTCTTGTTATACACTACGTAAATGTTTTTTTAAGTTATTCGACATATTATTAATAATTCCTGCTCTTTTCCCAATTTATTTTTGTATTCCCACGACAATTCGCCATTTTTCTTTTTTTGTCTTACCTTCAATTGACAAAAGTTTCCCTCTACCAACTCCACGTACAGAGATGATATCCCCTTCTTTACATTCAAATGAAGTTTGCTCGATCATTTTCCAATTCATGCGAACAAGACCATTTTTAATAAGCTGTTGAGCTTTTTGTCTAGAAATTGAGAATATTGTTGCTATCATAATATCTAGACGAAGTGAGGATGCAGTCGCTACATTTTCTCTCCACAATTCCTTACGGTTTACTATGCTTGATAAATTAATTCTTTTAACTGAGACTTTACTCTTACCAACTGATTGGAGATTCAACTGTATATAGTTTTCGACCTCTTCTGCGACGACGAATTGAACAACACGATCCTGTATAATTACATCACCAAATTTAGCTCTTCTCATCCCTAGCCCCATTAACGAACCTAGCATTTGTGGGTGTTCAATCGTTACAAATTTTTCAGGGTATCCAAGTTCGAAAACAGCAAGTTTGAAGTCATCATCACTAGGAACATAATAATCAGGATAGATAAGCGCCCTCTTCCTTTCGGTCCACTCAGCACCACCAAATAATTCCACGTGAACATCTTGATTCTCACCTACAATAGATTTGGTTATTTCTTGTTCTCTAGGGTCTAAAAAGTCAGTGAGTTTATAGCTATACGTATTTTGAACTGTATTCTTCCATTCTATCACCTGGTCTATAAAATTGTGCTCCTCTTTGCGAAAATGTTGGTAAATATTCATGTGCAATTCAGTCCTTATCTTGCGTAAGAAAAAGGAATCTAAGAAAGATTCCTTACATCTATACTGCTATATTAAAGTATAAAAGAGCTAAACAAATACTGTAAACCAAAACTTGCATACCGCAATACAAGAATTGCAACGATTGGTGATATATCAATCATACCAAGAGGTGGGATTATTTTTCTAAATGGTTCCAAGTAAGGTTCGCAAATAGAAGTTAAAACTTGACCGATACTTGTTTCTCTTGCGTTTGGAAACCAAGACATTAATATGTAAATAAAAAGAGCATAAAAATATATATCTACTGCAAATAAAATAATACTAAGTAATAGTTCCATATAAGTTTACCACCTCTGTCCTAAAGAGTCTTCATCAATTGACAACTCAGAAATTGTTCCCGAAACATCAACATTATCTGGCGTACATAGAAAAATATTAGATCCTACCTTTTGTATATCCCCACCGAGAGCATACACTGTCCCACTCAAAAAATCAACAATTCTTTTTGCTTGGTCATGTTGGTTTCGTTGTAAATTTACTACAACAGAACGTCTATTTTTTAATTGATCAGCAATATCTTGAACTTCACTATACGCTCTTGGTTCAATTAATACGACTTTAGAAGATTTTTGTACGCTCTGTAAACTCACAATATTTTGTTTCTGATTAGCCGCTTTTGGCTGTTTCGATACGTCTATTTCATCATCATGCTCATATTCTTCTTGCTCATCAACATAATCATATTCATCTTCAAGTGCAAAAAAGTTCTTAAACTTTGACATTATGCTCATATTGACACTCCCCTCTCAACTTATTAAATAGCCTTTCAGACGATAATCCATATAAGCTTTCATAATCGAACCTTTTGCTAAATACAAAATTACTCTTCAACACGCTAACAATCTTCTTAACTACTGCTCATTGCCAACTAAAGAAGAACCTATACGTAAATATGTTGCTCCTTCTTCGATCGCAATCTCGTAATCATTTGACATACCCATTGATAGATCTTTACAAGGTGCATATGCTAAGGATAGTGCTTGTACTTGTTGCTGAAGTTCTTTTAATTTTTGAAAGCACGATCGAATGATTGAAACGTCATCGGTATGTGGTGCCATTGTCATCAGCCCAACGATGAAAACATTTGAAAAATCTTTTATTTGGTTAATAAATGGTATTACTTCATCCGGAGACATACCATGTTTCGAGCCCTCACCTGAAGTGTTCACCTGGATGAAACATTTAATTTGCTTCGTAGCACGCTTTTGAATTTCTTCAGCTAACGATAGTCGGTCTAAAGAATGAATGTAGTCAACCTTATTAATAATATTCTTTACCTTTCTCGTTTGTAACGTCCCAATAAAATGCCAGGTAACCTTTGCTCCAATTTGTTCCCATTTATCGTTGAAACCTTGATCTCGGTTCTCACCAAAATGAGTAATTCCTGCTTGTATGGCTTCTTCTACCCGTTCAACAGTTACATATTTTGTCACAGCTATCATATTTATATTTTTCCTGTCACGATTAATTTTTGCACACACTTCATTTATTTTTTCTTCAATAATAGCTAAATTTACCTCAACAGACAATCTGACATTATACCTCCTTCATACCAATAAAGCTCATCATTCTACCAGTCTTACCATTGTCACGTCTGTAAGAGTAAAATAACCCTTCTTGACAACTCGTACAATAATTTGAAACTTCAATATTGTCAACTAGTATGCCCGCTTCAACCAACAATTGTTGGTTTAATTGTTTTAAATCTAAACTATATTCTCCATTACCAATAAAAGTATATGGAAGGAGATCATGGTTGTGTAAGATAGCATCTACTTGCTTAATTACACGATCATCCACTTTATAGCAGCAACTTCCTATTGATGGTCCAATAGCAACATATATGTCATTTCTTTTAACTTCTTCATTTTCAATCCATTGCTGTACCATCTTCCCAACAATATTTTTCACTGAACCTTTCCATCCTGCATGAGCTACGCCTATTATATCCTTATTCTTAGCCCGAAAATATATAGGGACACAATCTGCATAGCATAATGTTAACAATATACCAGCATCAGTAGTATATAAGCCGTCTGTACCATTTATAGATGTAGAATAGGAGTAGACTCCTTTCCCTATATCCTTCTTTGTTACTTTAGTTATGGTATGATTATGAATTTGCTCAGCACATACCCAGTTTTCAATAGGAAAATTAATTGATTTTGCTACCGCCTCTCTATTTTTCACCACCGTATCAGGTTTATCATTAACATGTAAACCTGTATTTAACGTCTCATACGGAAATTTACTATATCCACCATTTTTCGTTGTAAACCCAGCTACTACTTTAGAATTAAAAACATGCCAAGGTAAATAAAGAATTTCTTCATGTTCAATTTGTTGAAAAGGTTCGTACATAACAGTCAGTCCTCACTATGAGCCTCATTACTTTTGTTTATTTTAACACAAATTGTAGTATTTCGTTAGATTTGTTTTCACAACGTTTTACATATTTTGTATTCTCACTCCTCAATTAGCTTAGCTTCGTGTGATTGATATCTAACTAAAATAACATCCTTACCAACTTTCACAATATTTGCCCACGGTATTACTACTTCTTCTTCTCGTCCAAAAAACCCTAAAACTTTGCCATTAGCAAAAATAACAATTGATTCTATTTCTCCTGTACTCAAATTTATATCGATATCACCAATATGGCCTAAATTTGTACCATCAGCTACATTAACTACACTTTTCGCTTGAAATTCAGAGATTTTTACCATAAAAAACTCTCCCCTGTCCTCGTATTCTGGCATTCCATAAAAATTAACGTCCCTTATAGTCAATATATGTGTAAGCTACTCTAGTTCATGAGCAATTTTTTGTTGAACAATTAGATGACATTAAAATGTGGAATTTTTTTGTTAGACTCTTTTGTTAATATATTTAAAGAGTTAGGGATTGTTCTCCGATAATAGCGATTTAAAGAAGAAAGATGCTGCTACTACCGCTCGTAAAGTATGTGTATATCTTCATAGAAAAAACAACATTTAATGATTAATCAACATATCGTAATGAAAATTACAGCGATAAATCGTTATTACTAAGGCTTTTTTCGTTAACTTTATTACTATTACCATTAATAATGGACAGTGTGTTGAGTTTTTTGTGAGCTTAATAATTTTAAAAGGAGAAAAATGCCACGAACTTTTGATTTATACTTGTTCAGTGCCTATTACGAAAAGCAACATTCGTTGTGAAGACAGCCTTTACTAAGGCTTTTTTCGTTAACTTTGTTACTATTACCATTAATAATGGACAGTATGTTGAGTTTCTTGTGAGCTTAATATTTATAAAAGGAGAAAAAATACCACGAACGTTTGAGGTTTACGTATTTAGCGCCTTTTACTAATAGCAACAATAATTGCGAAACAGCCTTACATAAAAAAGAGCTGTCCATTATTGAACAGCTCTTTGACATCAGCTTTGAATATTCTTATTCATTTGCTTTATTGCTGCTTTTTCTAACCTTGACACTTGCGCTTGAGAAATTCCTATTTCTTCAGCAACTTCCATTTGGGTTTTACCTTGAAAAAAACGTTTCCTTAAAATAAGCTTTTCTCGATCATTTAATCTTCGCATACCTTCCTTTAAAGCTATTTCTTCAATCCATTGCGAATCTTTATTTTTTTCATCACTTAGCTGATCCATTACAAAAATTGGATCCCCTCCATCATTATAAATCGGTTCAAATAATGATACTGGGTCTTGTATTGCATCAAGAGCAAACACTATTTCCTCATATGGAACTTCTAACACTTTGGATATTTCCTCTGCTGTTGGTTCTTTCGATGTCTTCCCCATTAATTCTTCCCTTACTTGTAAAGCTTTATATGCAATATCGCGTAATGAACGTGAAACTCTAATTGGATTATTATCACGTAAATATCTCCGAATTTCACCTATGATCATCGGCACAGCATATGTGGAAAATTTAACGTTTTGACCTAAATCAAAGTTGTCGATGGACTTCATTAAACCGATGCAACCAACCTGGAACAGGTCGTCTACAAACTCTCCTCTATTGTTGAATCTTTGAATAACACTTAATACAAGTCGCAAGTTCCCATTAACTAATTTTTCACGAGCTTGTATGTCCCCGCTTTGCATTAAACGGAATAGTTCTCTCATCTCTACATTTTTTAGTACTGGAAGCTTTGACGTATCAACGCCACAAATTTCAACTTTATTTCTAGTCAATTCTTTCCCCCCTAACAGGAGTAGATGTCCTAAGTTAAGTATCTCCTTAGGAGGGAAAAATATGCACAACGTTCATATTGAAGAAAAAAAGTAATGATCAAAAATGCTTAAACCATTTTATTAAACTCTTTTCTAAGCCTCTTTATAATTCTTTTCTCTAGTCGAGAAATATATGATTGAG
This sequence comes from Cytobacillus sp. Hm23, assembly GCF_051842895.1. Lineage (NCBI taxonomy): Bacteria > Bacillati > Bacillota > Bacilli > Caryophanales > Bacillaceae > Cytobacillus > Cytobacillus sp. Hm23. Next base: position 25,454 of record NZ_JBPXRQ010000038.1, on the reverse strand, counting down.
AAATACCTAACATATCAGCAACATCCTTTTGTGTTTTTTCTTCACCACCTATAAGTCCGAACCTAAGCTCCATAATTTGTTTTTCACGATCATTCAACTGATGTAAAGCTTTTAGCAATAATTTCCGATCTACATTTGCCTCCAAATTTTTCGTGATGACATCGTCTTCAGTTCCTAATACATCTGATAGCAACAGTTCATTTCCGTCCCAGTCAATATTGAGAGGTTCATCAAATGATACTTCAGATCGTATTTTATTATTTCTTCTTAAATACATTAAAATTTCATTTTCAATACATCTTGATGCGTATGTAGCTAGCTTAATTTTTTTCTCTGGATTAAAAGTATTTACAGCTTTAATTAAACCTATCGTACCAATACTAATTAAATCCTCAATATTAATTCCTGTATTTTCGAATTTTCTAGCAATGTAAACGACTAAACGAAGGTTTCTTTCGATTAGAATAGATCTAGCAGCTTTATCACCTTTCGTGAGTTTTTGCAATAAGAGGCCTTCTTCTTCTTTTGATAAAGGAGGTGGCAAAGCCTCACTTCCTCCTATATAATAAATTTCATCAGTTTTGATACCTAGTTTCATTAATAATTTGTACCAATAATATGTAAAACGAACTGTCATATTTCTCAAAATTGTTCCTCCTTCAATTTGTACAGAGATATAGATCAAGGACATACTAGGCTGATTGTACTGAGGATGATTGAATCATCTTAGGGTGAACGATACATTGATACTCATCGTCACTTGAAAGTTTGACATGATTTAAGGCAATGAGCCCTTTATTCACATCTAACCAATTATTTTCATATCGTAGTGAAATGTGATCTGGTTTGATTGCTAATAGTATTTGATGATCTTGTCCTACACCTCTATATGGAATTAGTCGAAGTCGTTTTTCCCATTGAGGATCATCAACAGTCATCTCATTCATTAACATATCAACGTTTTTTGATAGTTCAATAATTCCTGCTGGCACATGTTCAACTAAACATGTACTATCGATAATCATTACTGGTGACCGAGAAATTGGATCGTATAGCTGATTACCACTATCAATCAATCCCTTAATGGTTAATTTGATATTAGTAATAACTATAGTAACATCAATAATTTCCTCATATTTCATCTTATTACTTTTAATCCCATCTATCTGCGACCTTGAAAAATACCATAGAGATGGAAACGCAATTATTACAAATACCCAACTAACTGGATCACCGTATCCAGTTGACGTCGTAAGAAAGATACCATTATTTATGTTAACTTCTTTTTGTAATAAATAATGGAAAGCAATAATACCACCTCCGACTACAAACGTTGCGAAATAAAAAGTGCAAAGGTTCTTGATAAAATAAGAAAAACGCTTGTATCCAAAAGCAGCCCAAATGATAATTAGTGAAAATAAAAATTTGATTAATGGATTGGATACGACGGAAGCTAGTGGAGAAACTATTAATAGAACGAGAGATGAACCTATTAACGAGCCAACCACAAGTCTCCAAAACTTAATTCTTCTCTTTAGAATTACTGCAGTTAACAGCAGTAATGATCCATCAAATAACAAATTAAGAAACCATATAATGTCAATATAAATAGACACTCAAGTTCCCCTTCCTTGTAGCTCCTTTGTTAGTATATTTATTTGAAACAAGTATATATATAATGTGTTGTGATGTCTGTCAATCTTTGTAGGAATTAATGAGGAATTTTTTGTTGGATTTAAGCTTATATTGTCAAAAAAACTGACGAATCCAGAAGGAATGACTTTTTAATATGAGGACCTTTTCTTAAACTTTGTTGCAATCCTATATAAATAGCACAACTGTTCAGATTTTCACACTATCATTACCATTATAAATAAGAAAAAGTGCCACCCACCATAGTAAACTTGTTTACATGTTGTGCCAAAACAACAATCCAAGTGAAAATAGTCTAATGGAAAAAAGCACGAATCAATAAATACGATTCATGCTCTCTCTTAGAAGTATTTAATATGAAATTATTAGCGTCTGCGGTTTCGATTACGTAAAAATGTAGGGATGTCTAATGTATCCTCAGTCTGCTGAGGATTATAGTTCGGTACATTTTCACTTTCCTTTTCACGGCTAGTTGCTGCAGTTGCTTTTTGCGTATTCGCACCTACTGATTGACGAATTTGTCTACCTTGAGGAATTTCAGTTTCGTTAAATCCTGTCGCAATCACCGTTACTACTATTTCGTCTTTTAAGCTCTCATTGATTACTGAGCCAAAAATCATATTCACTTCTTGATCTGATGCAGAAGCTACAATATCGGCCGCTTCTTGTACTTCGTATAAGCTTAAGTTCATGCCACCAGTTATATTCATTAGGACTCCTTGAGCACCGTCAATAGGAATTTCAAGTAATGGACTTGAAATAGCCTTTTTTGCAGCTTCCGCAGCACGGTTTTCACCTGTTGCAATACCGATACCCATTAATGCTGAGCCTCTGTTTGACATTATTGTCTTAACATCAGCAAAATCAAGGTTTATTAAACCTGGCGTTGCGATCAAGTCTGAAATACCTTGTACACCTTGACGTAATACATTATCAGCTTCACGGAATGCTTCTAACATTGGTGTATTTTTATCAACGATTTCTAATAATCTATCATTCGGGATAACAATCAAAGTATCTACAGAATCTTTCATTGCTGCAATACCGCCACCAGCTTGAGTAGATCTCTTTCTACCCTCAAATGTAAAAGGACGTGTTACAACTCCTACAGTCAATGCGCCTAAATCTTTCGCAATTTGGGCTATAACAGGTGCTGCACCAGTCCCTGTACCTCCACCCATTCCTGCTGTAACAAAAACCATATCAGCTCCGTTTAACACTTCTTCTAGCTGTTCTTTACTTTCTTCAGCTGCTTTTTTTCCTACTTCAGGATTAGCGCCAGCTCCAAGACCTCGTGTTAACTTTGCCCCGATTTGCATTTTAATCTCTGCTTTTGAAAGATTTAGCGCTTGTGCATCAGTATTTACAGCTATAAATTCAACACCTTGAACTCCATGCTCAATCATTCGATTTACGGCGTTATTTCCTCCACCACCGACACCGATTACTTTTATTGTCGCTAATTGATCAAGATTTGTTTCAAAATCTAACATCACAAATCCTCCTAATTTATCGATTTACTAAGAAGTTTTCATCTTGTTATTCCCAAAATAACCCGAAAAATTTCTTGACTTTTTCACCCAGATTTTCTTCATTTTTTTGCTTAGACTTTTGCTTTAATTGTTGAGGTTTTTTTGCTACTCTTTTTTCTGCTATATCTATATGGCCATTTTCCTCAACAATACTTTTGCCTTGTAGCTTGGCATTTCTATATGCAAATTGAATTAATCCTACTCCAGTAGTATATTGAGGTTCTCTTACACCAATGTAATCAGGAATTGCTACCCTCACGTTATTTGCTAAAATTTGTTGTGCTAATTCCAAAGATCCTGAAATATTAACAGCACCACCAGTAAGTACATAACCTCCAGGCAATTCACGAATTCCTAATTGTCTTACTTCATTTTTAATCATGTCAAACATTTCTTCAAATCTAGCTTCAATAATGTCTGAGATTATTAGTTGATTATATTGTTCTTCTTTATCGCTACCAATAATCGGAACATTAAATGTTTCTTCTTCTGAGGCTGTATCATAAAAAGCATGTCCATACTTTGTTTTTATCTTTTCAGCGTCTTCAGTAGAGGCTCTTAAACCAATAGAAAGATCTTTTGTTATATGATCCCCTCCTATCGGTAAAACCGTTGTGGCCTTTAAATGTCCATTTTCAAAAAACGCTATAGTTGTAGAACCGCCACCGATATCAACTAGAGCTACACCAAACTCCATTTCATCCCGAGATAAAGAGATCGAACCCGCAGCGAGTGGTTGTAAACAAATAGCCGTTATTTCTAAACCTGCACGCTCTACACATCTAAGTAAATTATGTAATATCGTTTTTGATCCAGTAATAATGGTCCCTTCCATTTCAAGGCGGACTCCTAACATTCCTCTCGGGTCGTTAATTTCATCAAGCCCATCGACGATAAATTGTTTTGGAATCACATCTATAATTTCTCTCTCTGGGGGGATTGATACAACTTGCGCTGCCTCTATGACTCTAGCTACATCTTGGTCATTAATTTCCCTATTTTCACTCGATACAGCTACAACACCGTGTGCATCTTGGAGTTGCACACAATTAGCAGACACACCCACAACAACACTTTGGATGGGAATACCAACCATTCTTTCGGCTTGTTCTATTGCCTTTTTTATAGAATGAACGGTTTCGTCTATATCAACAATTGAACCTTTTCTTAATCCATGTGAATTAACATTACCTACCCCAATAATATTTAAAGTATCATTTGCCATTTCACCTATGATCACTTTAACATTGGATGTACCGATGTCAAGACTAACAAAAACTTCATTGCTGTTCATTCTTTGGCACCTCCTTTTTCAATCATAAATAATAACTTTTCAAGCTGAGCATATGTCCTTTATTAATCGATTCAATAAATGGTACATCAATCAAACTTTACAAATCAATCTTCAAAGAAAGTTTAAAGGTCTGGGAAAATTGAACTTGAACAAGCAGTTCTGTGCACGTATGTAATTGACGTGGTAGACACCATAGTGGGCTTTTCTGTATCCTTACGTATAGCTTTTATGTCATCTACAAATGAAGCAAAGGTAATAAAGGCTACTTGATACAAGGCAACAATAACCTCTTTCATGTACTTGAGCTTTACTCTAGCCTTCAATGCTTCACCGGCTTGTCCTTCTCAGTCCTTTATATCTTCCCTATTGAACACATTCTTATATGGAAAATATTCAACAAATCCTATCTATTCCCTTTAATAAAAATTAATTTTTTTCAGTTTTTTTGTGAGTAATCTTCCATTTAGACAATAAAGTTCGTCTAATCACTGCAATATTTTGAAACAATCTTACCCCAAATGCAAATACTGCTGCTAAATACAAGTCTACACCAAGATGAACACCTAGAAAAGCCAAACTTGTAGCTAAAAGTATATTAAAGATAAAGCCGGACACAAAGACTTTCTCATCGTATACATTTTGTAAATGTGCCCGGATTCCTCCAAAGAGCGTATCTAACGCTGCAAGTATAGCAATTGATAAATAATTAGAATATTCATCTGGTATGCGTATTTCTGTTAGCAAACCTAATATTATTCCAAGAATTAAGCCGATAAGTGGAAGCCACATACTATTTCTCCTCCTCTTCGGCATTTGCAGGCTTCATATTTTTGATACGAGGTATTTCTGAAAAAGCCTGCACTTCAATCGATGCTATTGGATCCGAGATCACAACTTGTAAATTATCATAAACGAAAGCATCAATCATGCTAGAGACCTGTAATCTGTTATATAATTTTTCTGCTCCTTCTTCACTCTTAGCAATTACTTTAATTTCAAATGGAAATCTATTAAGAGGATAACCATCTATTTTTGTGATGCCGTTTATGTCTCTAATCACTGTAGTATTTATTACCCGTTGTTCAGCTATAGAAATATCTACTGCGTTATATTGATTTAATTCATTAATTAACCTTTTCAATAGTTCTGGCGAAACTGTATGAACACGTTCACCTGGCATGATATCAGCGAAAAACGGCTTAACTGTTAAGATAACACCTGGTCCACTTACATCAGTTAAACCAGCCTTTACTTTTAGCTCGTCTAACGTTTCCTTAAGTACCGCATCATCTTGTCGTTCTGTTTTATATTTCTCCAATTTATCGTTATAATTTGAAATCTCTTGATGTAACTGAAATGTAAGCTCTTGTTCTTTCTTAATATCCTCACGAATTTCCCAAGTATCTCTCGTATCACGGACAACAGGCTTGTTAATACTTTGAAATTGAACTGCAATCATAAATCCTATAATTACTGTGATTATTGTTATTGAGATAACTTTTTTGCTGCCCAATGAAAATCACCTGACCTTAATAATTGCCTGTTTTCGTATCGTTGTTGCCTGCCTTGTTTTGGGTATCACTTTATATAATCAACTACAAAGTATAAAAAATAGCCTAATAATCCAACTATTGTGTACTTACTCCTAAAAGGGGTTCAAACATGATGTTTTCTTTTTTGTCTATACTTACAAAAATATTATCACTCACTAATTGATCATAAATACCACCAATAATATAAAGGGCTTCATAAAGCGTGTTTGCTTCTCCAATAGCTGTAATGACAAATGGTTCAGCATGTTGATTACCATCAACTTCAATAACAGGTCCATTACATAATATGTACGAATTTCGAGAAATTCTTTGTCCGTTGATCGCAATCGCTGAAGCACCTGATATGAGTAATTCATTTATTACTTTAAATACATGCCCTTCATGAACTATGTAATTATTCACGTTCTCTTCATCAGGTACGTATTCTGCATCCGACAAAGTAACCTCAATACCTTCACCTTGCACATCGATTTCTCCAACAAACATTCTATATTTTTCTACATCTTCAACTAAATTAAAATATATACCTTCCTGTTTAGCTAATTCCTCTTCGTATTCTCTTACTTCATCTTGCTTTTCTTTAATGGTATTAAACAATTCTCGGTTTTTTTCCTCTAGTGCTATCAATTGTTCTCGATATCGAAAATCTCTCTCCCACTGCTTGTCCGTTATACGAGGAGTCCCATCGTTACTTGTGGTAACATGATAAGAAAATGCGATAAGAAAACCGATAACTAAAGAAACAAAGGATAAAATGACATGTTTACCCCTGATTTTCACTCTCCTGCTCCTCCTTATACTGGTTGTAAGGTGAAAAGAAACTCCCAACTTCAATGTCAATAATCCCCTTTACTGAAGGATCAAGGTGATTTACAATTGACGGATAAAAAGCCATTTTTCTAGAGAAATTTGTTATTGTACCACTTACCTCAAATCCGTCATTCATATAAAGGGTAATATGCAATGGGTCTGAAGGTGTTGGTGTATGATGAATTTCTGAAATTGAATTGCTCACTTCATCAGGTAACTGAACTAATTCTTCTATCATCATGTCAACATCATCACTGTTCGACCAATTTACAAATACAGGTGCATCTGGGGATGAAACGGATTGTTTTTCATCAGTAAGGGATTTACCATTTTCTAAAATCGGATAAAAGCGACTTTCGTTTAACATGTAACCGATCCGCTTTGTCTCTGTAACTAATATAAGTACTTTGTTTGGAAATTGCTTTTGAACAGATACTTCTGCTATTTCTTCATGTGCAGAAATGGACTGTGTTATGCTGTTTTCATTGACGCTCCAAAAGCTATTTTTGGTCGAAACTCCACTCAAATCAATGATTTCTTCAGTTGAAACATGGTGATTCCCACTTACCGATATTGAAGAAACTTTACTTAAGGGGGACTGAAAATACACAATTGTAATGATCATAAGAAAAAAAAATAGAATATAATAAATAAGCCTTCTATTTACCTTTTGTTTTCGTTGCTGTTTTAGTTTGGGAACCCGATCTTCAAGTACAACAACTTTTTCTTTCCCCAAAAAAAGTCACCCCGATCTATATTTAAAGCTCATTTCATGTTATTACTCATGTTACTATGTAAGAACAGTAAATAGTGGTTTTATACAATTGCATCATTAAAGAAGAAAAGGCTAATTAAAATCTAGTTGTAGGCGTGCTAATTTCTTAAGCCCAAAAAACAACGATTGAAGCGAAAGCCAGCTATATGTTAGGAGAAACTTTCACACCGTTATTACCAACAGGGTTGAAAAAGAGAAACAAAACGGCATAGGTTATATATGCCGTTTAACATTTTCAATAGTTTGTATTGTTAATTATTATATCACAATATATACTTGAAATCAGAGAAAAAACATGCTACTTTTTTCCTATTATTTCAACCTCTGTCTTCATTTCAATATCGTAAAGATCGTATATTGTTCGCTTAACATGTTGTATTAAATTCAATACATCCTCCGCTTGTGCCTTACCAGTGTTAACGATAAAGTTTGCATGCTGTTCAGAGATTTGTGCACCACCCATTGCATACCCTTTTAATCCAGCAACTTCAATTAATTGTCCTGCATAATTTGGTAGGGGGTTTCTAAAAACACTTCCACAGTTAGGGAAATGAAATGGTTGCGTATCACGTCGGTAATCTTTGTTTTTTTGCATCTCAGCTACAATAAGTTCACGGTCACCTGACTCAAAAGTGAACTGGGCTTCCACGCAAATTCCCGGACGCCTGCTTTGCAATATAGAGGTTCGATATGAAAATTCCAACTCTTCACATGATAACCATTCAATCGTACCGTCTTCAAACAGTATGCGCGCTCTTTTAAGTATTTTCGAAATATCAGATCCGTGTGCACCAGCATTCATATAAACGGCACCACCAATTGAACCTGGTATACCTCCTGCAAACTCTAAACCTGAAAGACCCTTTTTGCTAATGATGGTAGCTAGTTTTATAATAGAATAACCCGCTCCAACAGTAACGTTTGTACCATCCATATCCAAATGATCAAGGCCTTCTCCAAGCTTAATTACTACTCCTTCGATTCCCAAATCTGAGACCAATAAATTTGATCCGCGCCCAATTGCTCGCCATGTTACTCCATATTTATTTACTATTTCCATCGTTTTGTATAAAGCTGGTATGTCTTTTGGCTCAACAAATAAGTCTACTGGGCCCCCAATTTTTATTGTCGTATGATTAGCAAGCGGTTCATTTAACCGAACTTTTCCGACATTTTCATGAAGCAACTCCGCAGCTATTTTTTCCATCTTGGCAACCTCCTTCTGTACTGGTTATATCTATGTTGAATAAAACTAAGAGTTTATAAACTAGAATGATATTATAATGGTATATGGATATATTATAGAATTTTGTATATACATCAATACAATTAGTCCCTTCTCTTAGCTGTTTTCGCATTAATTGTTGTTTTTTGTATTAAGAAATAAACACGTGCACAACTAGAATATTCATAGCATCTGTTCTTCTATACAACGATGACTAACAGTATAGATTCATTTTTTTAGTATTAATTTGATAACAATAGCAACAATGTTAGCTAAAAGAGCCTTTCTCTAAAAGGTGATACTCACACCAAACTCAGCTTGCTCTTTTAATTTAATTACAGTAGCACCAAAGTTTGTTATAAAAAGCCTATTATACTTTATTATACAGTTTCGTAACACCATCTGAAACAACAAGTTTTCGTTAATTTATGAAACATAATGACCCCTATTTCACTATTTTATAATAAGGCTGTTTTCGAATGAGTTAAGTACAAATTCAATTAAAGCTCGTGGCATCTTTTCTAAAGACTATAAAAATCATACTTTAGCATCTGTTTCAAACGTAAGTGAAAAGAGCCTATAATAAAATACGAGAAACCCCGTTATATTAACAGGGTCTCTTGAAAAAAAATTTATTGTAAAGCGGCTACTCTTCGAACGTATACACTAATACCTTGAATGCTTACTCACATTAAGTAATACACCGATAGCCATTAGCATTAAAGTTAATGAAGAGCCACCGTAGCTTAAAAACGGCAATGTAATCCCAGTAACTGGCATTAGACCAGTTACAACACCAATATTAATAATAACTTGTATAGCTATCATGGAGATAATTCCTATTGCAAGGAAGCTACCAAATAAGTCAGGTGCACCAAGCGCTATTCTAATACCACGCCACAATAAGAGACTGAAAAGCAATATGACAAATGACGCTCCAATAAAACCAAGCTCTTCAGATATAATAGCGAAAATAAAATCCGTCTGTGGTTCAGGTAGATAAAAGAATTTTTGGCGACTTTGTCCTAAGCCTAAGCCAAATAACCCCCCTGGACCTATTGCATATAGTGACTGGATGATTTGGAAACCCGTACCTTGTGGGTCCTGCCATGGATCAATAAAAGAAGTAATTCTATTCATACGATAAGGTGCTGATATAATCAGTCCAGCAAAGCCTGCAATACCTAACATGCCAAGCCAAACGAAATGACTAATCCGAGCGCCAGCTACATAAATGATAACGATGCAAGTCCCTAACATAACAGTCCCTGTTCCTAAATCAGGCTGAAGCATAATTAAAGCAAAGGCACTAAAAACTAAGGTCAGTGATGGTAAAAGGCCTCTTTTGAAAGAAGTAATATCCTTCTGATTTTCGGAAAGAAATTTTGCTAGAAACGCAATCATTGATAATTTAGTGAATTCAGAAGGTTGAATTGAAAATGCACCAACTCCAATCCAGCTTTGTGACCCATTTCTTTCAACGCCAATGCCAGGAATTAATACGACTATAAGTAGCAAAAAGCAGAAAATTAAAATGACCTTTGCCCAAGTACGCCATGTCCAATAGTCGATACTCATGAGGAAAAACATCGCTATCACACCTATGCCAGCAAATAATAGCTGCCGTTTGGCGAAAAAAAATGAGTCATTAAACTTGTATTCTGCCCAAATCGCACTGGCGCTGTATACCATGATTAGACCTACTGCTAATAATGACAAAGTTACAAGAATTAAAATAAAATCCGGAGTAGCTTTTTTGGGGGACAATAGAAACACCTCAACGTCCTAAATTAAGAGCGGCCAAGCCCTTAGTTAAGCATATGCACTGCGTCTATAAAAATGTCTCCTCTTTCCTCAAATGTTGTATATTGATCCCAACTTGCACATGCAGGAGATAATAGGATGATATCGCCTTTATCGGAGTTGTCATAGGCTATAGAAACAGCCTTGTCAACATTATCGACACGAACTATGTTTTTTATTCCTGCTTCCACTCCAGCTTCTTTTAATAACTCAGCTGTTTGGCCAAATGTCACAAGTGTTTTTACGTTTTGTAAATAAGGGACAAGGTCTTTAAAATGATTCCCTCGATCAAGTCCACCTGCTAACAAAATGATTGGTTCTGAAAAAGCATTAAGTGCCTTTTGTGTTGCTAAAATATTTGTTGCTTTTGAATCATTATAAAATTTACGACCATGATATGTTTTAACATACTGTAAGCGGTGTTTAACCCCTGAGAATCTTTTAAGCACATCACCTATTGCATCATTTGTTATATTCAAAAGCTTACACACAGCAACAGCAGCTAAAATATTTTCCAAGCTATGTTCACCAGGAAGCACAATTTCATCAGTACTAATAATTTCTTCATCATTAAAGAAAATCGTATGATTGTTTACATACGCTCCAGTTCTTAAATTTTGCTTTGTAGAAAAAAATACTTTCTTAGCTTGAGCTGCTTTAGATAATTCTACAAGGATATTATCGTCAGCATTAAGAACAACAAAATCTTTTGGAGTTTGCTGTTGAAATATTTTTGCTTTCGCTTTAACATAAGCTTCCTTCGAACCATGATAATCCAGATGTGCATCAAAAATGTTTAATATTACTGATATTTTAGGACGAAACTGGTCAACCCCTTGCAATTGGAAGGAGGATAATTCAGTTACTATCATTTGCTCGTTTGTTGCTAATTGTGCAACATCGGAAGCAACAGTCCCAATATTTCCGGCAATGAGAGGGTTCTTCTGTGCTTGCTTCATGATGTCATAAATTAATGTTGTCGTCGTTGTTTTCCCGTTCGAACCTGTTATACCAATAAACTCTGCTTCTGAAATTGAATAAGCTAATTCAACTTCGGTAATGATTGGAATATCTTTTTTTAATGCTTCTACCACAATGGGATTTGTATAAGGAATCCCTGGATTTTTAACGATTAAATCAAAATTTTCTTCGAGCAAGTCTACTGGGTGACTTCCACAAATAATGTCCACACCTAAATTTATTAAATTTTTCGTGTTTTCATTTTCTTCGTAAGGCTTTTTATCGTTAATTGTTACTTCGGCACATAGTTCTATTAAAAGCTTAGCTGCAGATAAGCCACTTTTGGCTAAGCCCAAAACAAGTATTTTTTTATCGCGAAAACGTTCAGTATTCTTCAATTACAACCACACCTCAATATATAATCCAAGCATTGCAAATAATAAACCTACCGTCCAAAAAGTAACGACAACTCGCCATTCTGACCATCCTACTAACTCATAATGATGATGTAGAGGGCTCATTTTAAACACCCTTTTACCAGTTGTTTTAAATGATATGACTTGGATGATGACAGAAAGTGTTTCAATGACAAAAACGCCACCAATAATTAGTAATATAATTTCAAGCTTTGTTAGAATGGCCACAGTTGCTAAAGCCCCTCCGAGGGCAAGCGAACCAGTATCCCCCATAAAAACTTTAGCTGGATGTGCATTAAACACTAAAAAGCCTAGTACCGCACCAACAACCGCAACAGCAAAAATGGCAATATCGTATTGCGTTTGATTCCAAGCTAATACTGCAAACGCTCCAAAGGCTACTGCAGCTGTACCTGAAACAAGCCCATCCAAACCGTCAGTTAAATTAACTGCGTTTGAAAAACCTACTAGCCAAAAAATAAGTAGGATAATATATGCCCAAGATAAATCGATAGAAACATCAAATCCAGGAATAGCAACTGTAGTAGAAATATTATTCTGCATTAATACTACATAGAAGATTACAGCAATAATAATTTGTCCTGCTAATTTTTGTTTAGACGTTAAACCTAGATTTCTTTTCATCACTACCTTAATAAAATCATCCAAAAACCCTAACAGACCATAACCTAAAGTAACAAATAGTAACAAATATGTATTTACCGTTACCTCTGTATATTTTGAAGTCATAATAACTACAGTAAGTATAATGGATAGCAAAATGACAATTCCACCCATCGTAGGTGTACCAGATTTCTTTTGATGCGATTTGGGTCCCTCATCACGAATGCTCTGTCCAAATTTAAGTCTACGTAAGAAGGGAATAAAAACTGGAGATAATAATACACTTATTAAAAATGCCATCAATATTGAAAATAGCACTACTTTTTCAAGCAAGATTATCCCCCCCTTTCATTAGTTTTAATATTTTTATATTCAACTCATTTTCCTCAATTGGAATATTACCCTTAAAAACCGTACGATCAGTTGCACCTATTTCTTCCAATTTCAACAAATTGTCATAAAAAACAAGTAATTTCTTTAAGGCTATGTACGAATCATGAACAATAAAAACAGGAAAATGATTAGGTATATATTTTGGTAATTCCCGCTCTTCATCCCATAATGATCCTACTGCTCCATTTTCTATTGCTGTTAATAAATCTCTGTTATCATTACATTGACTATTGATTGGTACATATAACCCTTTATTCACTAATATGTTACAATCTGTAAAGACATACTTGAAATGGATATCATCCTCAACACCCCTAGTATGTGGGTATAATTTTTTTAGATGATGGTATCGAAGCATAGTTATACTCGCTCCTTTATAAGTTGGAGTACGATTTCACGATCATCAAAGTCCAGCCTCTGGTCGCCAATCTCTTGGTATGTCTCATGACCCTTTCCGGCGATTAAAACAATATCATTTTTCTTTGCATGGCCAATCGCATAAGAAATTGCTTCCTTACGATCTATGATCGATGTATAGTCCTTTCCTTTTACTCCTTCTTCCATCTCCACTAAGATTTTTTCAGGATCTTCTGAACGAGGGTTATCTGAAGTAAATATCGGCAAGTTACTATATTTTTCGGCTACCTTAGCCATTAACGGACGTTTAGTTCGATCTCTATCTCCTCCACACCCTACTACAACGTATACATCGGAGCTAGCAAATTTATTGATCGTCTTTAACACATTTTCTAAGCTATCAGGTGTATGGGCATAATCAACAATCACTGTGTAGTCTTGCCCCCCATCAACCACTTCAAAACGACCACTTACTCCTTCTAAAGTTTCTATTGTACTAATAATTGAAGTGAGGGAGATTCCAGAAACAAAACAAGCTGCTGTTGCAGCCAACACATTGTATACATTGAAAAGACCAATTAATTTCATTGATACTTTAAATGTTTCATAAGGGGTTATTAGTTCAAAATCTGTCCCAGAAGGGGTCATTTTAATATGTTTTGCCATAAAATCACTTCGATTTTCCATCCCATAAGTAACCACTGTTGCAGCTGTGCTTCTTCTAAATTCATCACTTGCATGATCATCAGCATTTAATATTGCATATTTAGGATTACTGTGATTATAGCTATTACCTAATTGAGCAAATAATAACCCTTTAGTACGTCGATATTCAGCCATTGTCTCGTGATAATCTAAATGATCTTGGGTTAAGTTCGTAAAAACTGCCACATCAAAATCACACCCAAAAGTTCTTCCTAAATCAAGGGCGTGTGAAGATACCTCCATGATTGCAGTATCAACTTGATTATCAACCATGTCATTAAATGTTTTTTGAAGCGTTAATGCTTCTGGTGTTGTATTCTTTACGCCATAAGTTTGATTATTAATTTTTATAGTATTCGTCCCAATTAATCCAGTATTTTGTCCAGCATGTTGGAAAACTTCCTCAATAATATGCGTAGTTGTTGTTTTACCGTTCGTCCCCGTGACACCGATCAGCCTAAACCGTTTTGTAGGCTGTTCATAGAAAGCATCTGCAATAACTGATACTGCACGTGTCGTATCCTGAACAACGACTACTGGCACATCCACATCTAATGGTTTTTCAGCAATGATAGCTACGGCACCTTTATTGATCGCTTCTTGTGCAAAATCGTGTCCATCAACCGTATACCCTTTTATACAAATAAACAGACTTCCTTGCTTTACTTCACGTGAGTTAGTTTCTATTGAAGTAATAGTTGGATTTTCCGCAACCTTCCTTGGAAAATCATACAACAATGATTGCAAAGTTTGTAAGTCCATAAAACCAATTCCTCTCAGTATTATATCTATATAGATATGACTATCATCGTATTCAAAGTTATGTATATATGTATACTATATAATTTAAACACAAAAAAAATTATAAAACGAATTTTCTTTTTCATCAATACTTGTTTTTAATGTTGCTTAGATCACCATAGACTCGATCACACTTATTTGGACAACCATTACAACTTGATGATTAATTACCCCACCTTTATAGGTGGGGAGGATTACTTCTATATTTAATACTCATAAACTAAAATGGAGTGATAGATCAAAATTTTTCACTCTCGTTCTTTGTCTGAATCACCAAAAAACACTCTAATGGTGGAACCTTGCTTTACTTTTGCGCCAGCAGCTGGAGCTTGTTGTATGACTTCATCGCCTTCTCCGCTACTGTCTATCTTTAAATTTTCGAGTTGTGTATGAAGATCCTTCTTAGTTAATCCTACAAGATTAGGTACAGTAATTTGCGGTTCATCTAACCACGTTGCTTCTTTCTCAATTTGTCCTTCTCTTTGTTTAATATCTAAAGCCCTTAAACTATCATCCATTATATTTCCGACAATAGGAGCAGCTACCACTCCACCGAATTGAACTGTATTTTTTGGGTTATCAACTGCAATATATACAACAATTTGAGGATCATCTGCTGGGGCAAAACCTATGAACGATACAACATAATTATTCTCTAAATAACGACCGTCTACAGCTTTTTGAGCAGTTCCTGTTTTTCCACCCACTCTATAACCATCAACATATGCACCTTTTCCTGTCCCTAATGCTACAACACTTTCTAGAGCGTATCGCACTTGTTCTGATACGTCTTCTGAAATAACACGGCGCTTTTCATCAGGAGTATTTCGACTTATCACATCACCTGTTATTGGATCAATCCATTCCTTCGCGATATAGGGTGTGTACAATATTCCACCATTGACCGCAGCAGCTACTGCAGCAACTTGTTGAATAGGCGTAACAGAAACCCCTTGACCAAAAGCAGTTGTGGCGAGTTCGACTGGCCCTACCTTTTCCAAATCAAACAGAATTCCTGTCCCTTCTCCAGCCAAATCTATTCCAGTTTTTTCTCCAAAGCCAAATGCAGTAATGTAAGAAAATAATTTATCTTTGCCTAACCTTTGCCCTAGCTCTACAAATCCTGGGTTACATGAATTTTGTACGACCTCCAAAAATGACTGACTGCCATGACCTCCACTTTTCCAACACCGAAGCTTAGATCCTGCAACAGAAATTGAGCCCGAGTCATAAAAATGATCTTCAGTTAAATTAACTTCTTCCTCTTGTAAAGCAGCTGCTAAAGTAATAATTTTAAAGGTTGAACCTGGTTCATACGTACTCCAAACTGGCAAATTTCTGTTGTATATTTCTGGGGCAACATTTTGAAAATTAGCTGGATCAAAATCTGGTCTAGACGCCATACCAAGTATTTCTCCGTTGTTTGGGTCCATAGCAATTGCAATAATCCCATCTGGATTATAAGCAGCTTCAGCAATGTCTAATTCACGTTCAATAATCGTCTGAACCCTCGTATCAATGGTTAGCTTCAAATCATTACCATCAATTGGTGGGTTGTAATCATCTGCCATATCCGGCATCCGTTTCCCTTTCGCATCAGCATAAAATTGCACAGAGCCTTGTTCACCATTTAACTGTTTGTCATAATAAAGTTCAAGACCCATTAAACCTTGATTATCAATGCCAGCAAACCCTAATACATGGGATAAATAGCTACCAAATGGATAATGACGCTTGGAGTCTTCACCGATATATACACCGGCTAGGTCTAACTCCTGAATCTCATTTGCCTTCTCATGAGATATCTTTCTACCCTCTGGGTGAATTCTGACATTCACCTCTTCAGCAGTGACAAGTTTGTATGCTTTTTCTTTTGACATGTCTAATGCTTCGGCTAGTTTAGTTGCCGTGAGAACAGGATCCTCTATCTGTCTAGGGACAACCCAAACAGTAGGGGCACTTATGTTTGTTGCTAATGGAACGCCATTTCGATCTAGTATTTCGCCACGTTTAGGTTCAAATTTTATATCCCGACTCCATAAGCCTTCAGCCTTCTCAGTTAATTCATTGCCTAATAGAAATTGAACATACCCTAACCGTACATCAATGATAAAAAAGATGAGTAAACCTACTAATAAAGTTAAAGTTAACCTTTTTCTTACTGTAACTTGAGACACACGCATATAAGTGAACCTCCCATAAAATTGCTCGTTCAAATATATGCTTGTACATGATTGTTTAGAACAGATCACATCTAGTCTAACACTTCAATTGTTTCCTCTTCTTCACCTTGTTCTAAATCGGCGTCTTCACCATCCATAGATGATTCATTTTCTAGTTCCGCCGTTACCGCCGGTTGTTGAAGATCAATGATTAACAAATCACCTTTTTGAACTACCGAATGAGGGAAAATATTTTGCTTTGTAACATAACCACTACCTACTATATTTGGCTGCAATTCTAATAGTTCAACAACCTTTAAAACGTCCCGTAATGACCAACCCGTCATATCAGGCATTAATAATTCTCCATCGGTTACTAAAATTACTTTTTCATTAGCTATCACTTCGATTTGACTATTAGGATATTGCGCTATTATTTTTTCCCCATTCCCAACTAATATTGGGGATAGGCCGCTTTTTTGTAAACTATTAACTGCTTCCTTCGCAGACTTTCCAATATAAGATTTTATCGTAACAGCTGTGTTTTGTAGATTATTTTTTTCGTCCTCTACTTCGGTAGGAAGTATATTTAAATATTTTAAACTGCTTTCCATAACAGGATTAAATATTTTTGAGACTGGTGCAGACCCTTTTTCGTCTGGTGCTATGTTCGGCATCTTCACCGAGACATACATGATTAATTCAGGGTCTTCTTTTGGAGCCATACCGAGGAAGGAAAAAATATAATTCCCGTGTCCCTCTAAATACCCCCCACCTTTTGGGTTTGGTATTTCAGCGGTTCCCGTTTTTCCAGCAACTTGATAGCCATCTATATCATAAGCTGCTCCTGTCCCATGTTCACCTACAACAACTTGCTCAAGCAAATCTAATACTTCTTCAGAAGTATTCTCAGATACAGGCTTCCCTACAACTGTTGATTCACCTTGCTCTATTACTTCATTCGAACTTGAATCAACTATTCTATCAATTATATACGGCTGTAACATTTCACCACCATTAGTAATAGCAGTTGCGGCTTGAACGAGTTGAATAGGAGTTACAGTTGTTCCTTGACCAAAGGCTGTCGTTACTTGTTCAATTGGATAGTTAAACAATATACTTCCTGCTACCTCCCCAGGTAAATCAATGCCTGTAGGCTGATCAAAATGAAAAGCTTGCAAATATTCGTAGAATTTATCAGGACCTAATTTCTCATAAGCAAGAATGGCAAAACCAACATTAGAAGAGCGCCTAACCGCTTCATTAAAATTGATATCACCCCAGGTCGTGTTTATATCATTTATCGGTTTACTTCCGGGAACTGAATAGGAACCTGATTTAAATGTTTCTTCGCCATCATATACACCGCCATCAATTGCTGCAGCAAGTGTAAATATTTTCATCGTTGAACCTGGTTCATAAGGGTAGGATATAGCATCATTTAAATAGTTCTCAATATCTCTTACGTTAGGATCAAACGATGGTCTTGTACTCATTGCTAAGATTTCACCAGTTTTTGCGTTTGCAATAACGCCAATAATTTTTTCTGGTGTATATTCTTCATTCACTTTGTTCATAGCATCTTCCAAAAAGCTTTGAATTTTCCTGTCAATCGTTAAATATACATCATTCCCATTTTCCGGTGGTACAATCTTAGTCTCTTTATTAGGGAGTCGAAAGCCTTGTTGATCACCTTCATACGTAATATACCCATCTTCATCATGTAAGTAATCATTTAGTAATTGTTCAAGCCCTAACATACCCACTGTTTGTTTACGAATTTGTGTATCGTCTTCAATTTCTTCTTTCACTGTATACCCAATCACACTCGACGCAAATACGCCATTTGGATAATAACGCTTCTCATCTCGAATAAATGTGATACCAGGTAATTTTAACTCCTCAATCTCTTTTTTCAATTGATGGCTAATATTGCGACCATAACGTCCAAACTCAACTTGCTTCCTATCTTCTAACTCTAAAATTCCTACCATCTCATGTACATTCATGCCAATTAGTGGTGCTAATTTTTCAGCAGTATCGCGTGAATCAACTACATGATTTGGCTCGTCTTCATCAGTTGTTAAGCTTTCATCAATCACAGCCGCAATTGTATAAGAAGGGATGTCTTCTGCTATTACTTCACCATTTCTATCGTAGATTGAGCCTCTTCTTGCCTCTATCGTTCTTTGCCTCTTATACTTCTCTTCAGCTTTAATCGCTAATACTTCACCGCCTGCTTCACCTGACCATTGAATAAACACAAAACGGGTCAACAACATAAAAAAGAGCAGTGTGAAAACAATACTTAACAACGCTGCTCCTTTGTTAATATTTTTTCTTTTTATCGTCATAATATCAATCCTGCACTACTTTTACATTTTTTTCGTTTAGTTGTAACCCTAGCTCCTGTGCTTTTTGCCATATCCGTTCGTATGTACTAAGCTCTTGAATTTCCACCTGTAAATCTGTATTTACTCTTCCTTGTTCAGCTATCGACGTCTCAGTTTGTTGAATTTCTTTATTTAAAGCATATATCGTAGCTGTATTTGATATGATGGTTATCCCACCAACTAATATTGCAGTTGCAAAAATTAACAATATACATTTTTCACCTAATGATATCTTCGCGCTCTTCTTTTTGACTAATTTACGTTTATGTTTGACTTCGTGTTGACGCTGTTCTTGAACTCTGTGTGCTAAGTTACTCATTCATTTCTTCTCTCCTTTTTTAAAGGCTGTGAATCCAATAAATTGTTGTTAATCGTACATAGGTAACACGTACACAACAACATTTCGGGGCATCTTTTCGTTTTTATACATGTTATGAACCTCATAAAAAATATACCTAGATGTTCTCACTTTGTAATTCTTTATACAAAAGATACGAAAAGAGCCTTTTGAAAAGATAAGAAAATATAGCTTTTTAGAGGTTCTTCAATTAGTCTCGGACAAATGATATCGAAAAAGTTACATTTTTTCCGCAATTCTTAGCTTTGCTGAACGTGCTCGGTTATTTTGTTCTAGTTCATTAGCTGATGGTAAAATAGGTTTTCGTGTAACGAGCTTTAAGGTTGGCTTATACTCATCTGGTACTATAGGTAGCCCAGGGGGAAGAGGAGGACCTTCACTTGCTTTTTTATAAGCTACTTTACACATCCTATCTTCTAATGAGTGAAATGTTATAACAGAAATTCTGCCACCAGGCTTTAACATGTCAATAGCCTGTCCAAGTGCATCTTCAAACACTTGTAGTTCATCATTAACAGCAATTCGAATAGCTTGAAAAATTCTTTTGGCAGGATGTCCACCAGTCCGACGTGCCGCTGCAGGAATTCCATCCTTTATAAGGTCAACTAGTTGACTTGTCGTTTCAATTGGTTTCTTTTCTCGAGCAGCTTCAATTTTCCGAGCGATCTGTTTTGAAAAACGCTCCTCTCCGTATTGGAAAAATATTCTTACCAATTGTTCGTAGGGCCAATTATTTACAACATCATATGCAGATAAAGTTGCTTGATGGTCCATTCTCATATCTAATGGAGCATCGTAATTATAACTAAAACCTCTCTCAGGCGTGTCCAATTGAGGAGAAGATACTCCCAAGTCAAATAAAATACCATCAACAGCATGAATATCTATTTCTGCTAGCTTTTGTTGTATATATCGAAAATTGCTCTTTATGATCGTAATCTTATCTTGATGTTTAGCTAACTTTTTTTTAGCATGTTCGATCGCTGTTTCATCTTGATCTAACGCAATTAATCTTCCACTATGAGATAGCTTGCTCGCAATTAATTCACTATGACCTGCACCACCGAGAGTACAGTCAACATATATGCCGTCTGGATTAATTCGTAAACCATCTACTGCTTCGTCTAATAAAACTGTCTTATGTTTAAACATGTCTAGCACCACCTTGAGACAAATATACTTTGCCCATATTTTCTACATATTGAGTAGTATTTGTCTCTCTGTTCAAATTATCAATTAAGTAAATAACTATGTTACGCATAGGCTGTTTTCATTTCGATTGTTGTTTTTCTTACTAAGTAATGAACACGATATTAGTTAAAGTTTCGTAGGAGCTTATCTTCTAAAAAATCTAGAAACTCGCATAAAACCTCTTTTAATCAGTGACCATGAAATAGTAGCAACAAAGTTTGAAAAAAGCACCTGCTTTAAACTCGTTCATTAAAAGTTAAAATCGATCATGTTTTCTGCGATTTCAGCGAATGATTCCTCAGATTCAGAAACATATTGATCCCAACTTATCTTACTCCAAATTTCAATGCGATTAGAGACACCAATTACTACACATTCCTTTTCAATTAAAGCGTATTTCCTCAGTGAAATAGGTATATTTATTCTACCTTGTTTATCAATTTCACAATCTATAGCGCCGGAAAAAAAGAAACGAGTAAAAGCACGTGCATCTTTTTTTGTTAATGGGAGGCTTTTAAGCTTCTCTTCAATAATGCTCCATTCACTCAAGGGGTAAGCAAATAAACACTGATCTAACCCTCTTGTAAGGACAAAAGAATCACCTAGATTATCTCTAAACTTAACAGGGATAATCATACGGCCTTTTTGATCAATGTTGTGATGGAATTCTCCCATAAACATGATACACAACCCCACTTTCTAACATTAATGTACCACATCTCCCCACTTCTCTCCACCCTTTTTTTGTTATTTAGGCATAAAAGCATATGTAGTCAAATATCGACTTTGTTTGCTTCAGTACAAAAAAGTCAATATTTGTTTTGTAAAACAACAACAAGCCCATAATTCAAAAAAATATTAGGGCATACAAAAAAACCTCTGCATGAATACAGAGGTTTAAATTAGCTGTCTTTTGTTTCTCTTTTAATTAAAAACGGCCAGTTAGATTTATCATCCTAATCCAACAATTATAAAAGTAACAATGATGCCACGAACACTTGATATATACGTGTTTATATTTGTAAGCCTATAATAACAATTAATGCGATGAAAACCTTGATATAACTAGAATGTGCACGCTCTTCAGCTAGCATTTCTTACATTTATAGATAAATTAATTGATGGTTCCCATTATATTTTATCGGGGCATTTACTAATTGCTGCATAAAGCCAACCCCATATTTATTTAAAAAGTAAAATATGTTCCATACCCTTTCTTGAGGTAAATGATTTGGTCGTAAACAGTTCTCTATTCTTTGAAACTTTTTCAAAGTTATTTCATGTTTAGTCTCGATAGAACGATTAATTATTGTTGAAACAAACTCAAACTGAGAATGTATTAATTGAGCATTTTTAACTAGGACAGAATGTAAGCTAGCATCTACTTCTGTTGCTTTATGCCTAATTTGTTGATGAATTTGTTCAACCTCTTTCTTCGCATTGTTAATTATACTTTCAAAGTCATACTTCAGCTCGGTTTTCACCCATTCATCACGATAAGAGAGCAAATTACCTTGTAAAACAGCATCTATTGGTATGTTTAACTTCTCTAAATCTGATGTAATTGTTCGGTCAACAATCGTAATATTAGCTCTCGGTAAAATTGGTGGCATTTTAAAATCGAACAATGAAAAAGCATTTTTAAGCTCACCCCAATAGGCAAGTTCTCCTGGTCCAGCAATAAATGCTAATGTAGGGAATAAGTATTCTTGCATGAGGGGTCTTGTGACTACATTGTTGCTCAGCAAATGGGGTGATGATTCAGCTATTTGAATAAGTTCATCAAATGATATCTTCACTTCATTATTCTTACCTTTAAAATACCCTTCAGCCCCATCTCTTTCCAAAAGCACTCGATTTTCACCATGTTGAAAAAACAAATTTGAAGAATTGATATCTACATCTAACACTTTGTTATACCCAATTCCTTCTAACACATGTTGTTGCATAGACACCGCTTCTGCTAATTGTGAATTGTTATAAATAAGATGATGGAAAAATTCAGATTCTATCTCACGTAGATCAGGGGAAGCCGAGTTAACAACAATAAGCCCTTCATCAGCAAATAATGTTATTAAGATTTGAGCAAAAAAATCAACAACAGTTTCTGAATCTTTTAAGCTCTGTTTAAGCATAGATAGAATTTCATTTGTATAATTCGATTCACCGTACGATTGAATGATATCTTGTATCCATTGCTCACAAAGGTGTTTGTCTATATGTATATCTGATACCATTTGCTTATTAGTAATATGGCGGTTGTACGATTTTTTCTTCATGCCGTTTTCTGTCTCTACAAATAGATGATTAATTTCATCAAAGTCATGATCTTCACCAGCTATCCAAAACACAGGTAAAACTGGGACATTTAGTTCCTTCTCTCGCTGCTTTGCCGTTTGGATTATTGTCAATATTTTGTGAATAGTATACAAAGGTCCCGTTAATAATCCAGCTTGTTGACCACCGATTACAACAAGGCTATTTTGATCTAAAAGCTTCTCAATATGCTGTTTAGATTTATCATTATGTTGAAATTTAGAGTGATAATGTAGTAGATGATTTACGAGCCTCTCACGCTGAAACCGTCTTGATGCAAGCTCATCTTTTCTTTGTTCATACACTGATGCATCATGAATATTGTAATGAAAAAACTGATGACAATCTTTGGAATTCTCCATGTAATCAGTTGCAAATTTATTTAATGAAGGGAGAAAAAGATCATTAACCTCCATGAATTTAACTTCCTTTCTAGCTGCTTTTATATCTACTCCCCGTAGTATAGCATTGATTTTTAAAAAATGGAAAGAACTTGCTCGTAAACTATTAAGTGTTAACAAATGCCAATACACGATCAATTAAACCGTATACAAACAAAATGATGTAGGCAGAAAAGAAAAACAAAAAACTAAACCGCCACGACCCTTTTAATACTTTGCGTATATCAATATCTTGTTTTATTTTCCACTGTAAAATAACAACAACCATCGCAATTAACACGATTACAAGTAAGATAAGCCAAAACATAGATTGTCCCCAAATAACCTCTGTTAAATAATATACTGACAAGATAAATAAGGCTGTAGAAATGTCGATAGCTATTAGCATAGAACTCCTTTTACGACGGGTGATCTTACACAAGATGAAATACACAAGAAATAAACCAATTATTGGTATAGTGACTACTGTTGCAAAAACACCAGCAACTAACTGTGACATGACAAATCACCTCTCTGCAATTCTTTACCTTTTATAGAATCATACAAAAAAGTACTAACTGGTACACTTTTCCCCATTTGTTCAGCCTCTGCTATGATATATCCTAATATTGCATCGATTTCTGTCTGTCGACCACTCTCAATATCTCTTAGCATAGATGATCGATTATTCTTAGTTTGTATACAAATATGCTCTAGACGTTCCCACATATTATTTGTATTAACATCCATAACTGAAGTCACTTCTATAAAAAGGTTCTTCATTCGCGAAAGAAAAAAACGATTGGAAAGCAAGTCCCCATTTTCCACACAATATAAGGCGGTTAATGGATTAATAACAGCATTAACGATTAACTTTTCAGAAAGCACCTTATACCAATCTTCAGCAACTAAAACCCCAAAGTCGGTGTGTTGACCTTTTTGAAACGGCTCTATTAAACCTTCTCCATTTCTAAATGAACAAATTTTCGTTATCCCAACACCAGTATGATTTACTGTATAGTCATTAGTTTTTAACGCGCCATGTTCAACTACCCCAACCAGTATTACTTTATTGTTTAATTTCTCAAATAGTGATATATGCTTCATACCATTTTGCAAAAATAACAGTGCATTAACATTTCGAAATTGATTTGTCGTTTTCAGAACATGTTCTAAGTGATACTCTTTAACCGTCACAATTACCAAATCCTCATGATCTAACTCCTCGTCTAATACTTTTGCAGTAATCTTATACTTGGATTCAATACCGCTCTTAATCAATTGAATACCATTGGAATTTATTTGCCTAGCTTGATCTTTGCGTCGAGTATAAATCGTAACTTGATGATATATTGAAAGGTAACACGCATATAATAGTCCAATTGAACCAGCACCAATAACCCCTATTTGCATATAAACCTCCTTTTATATCAGGTTCTATGTATTATGAAACTATTTTAACAAAAATAGCGGAAACAGTGTTACATAATCTCGCAAAACCTGCCTAATGTTGTTAATTTAACTAACAGCAAGTGCCAAAGTTCCTCATAATTTGAACCTAAGCAAAATTAGTACTGGCGTATTTTAACAACATTGATTCTGTAAATAAACAAAAAGAGGATAACACTATAATGTGAACTGCTCCCTGTCTAGTAGACAGCGGAAATAATAAAAAGTCACTTAAGCGGCTTTAGCTCTATATTCCATAGGGCTAAGGCCATTTAATCGTTTTTGGTACCTATCGTAATTATAA
>NZ_JBPXRQ010000037.1:0-53492 GCF_051842895.1 Cytobacillus sp. Hm23 | reverse complement strand
TTAGAAGTTTCAAGCGTTTTAGAGCTAAAATCTTATTAGCTCATAAGTATAAAAAAGTGGGTGTTCATGTTGGATAGGGCGAAGAGAACTTGCTTCACCCCAACATTTGACGTTGAACCGTTTTTTTAAACTTAATTTCTAGAGCTTTGACGTGCTTCCTTCAGTAATTCTTTGATTTCCTCAACTGTTTTACCTTCTGTATCAATTCCTAATTCTTCTGCTCGTTGAATTAGTCTTTGCTGGCGTTGTTCTTTTAGTAACTCTTGGATTTCTTCTAGTGATTTTCCTTCTACGTCAATTCCTAGCTGCTCTGCTTTTTCTAATAACTTCGCCTCTTTTTCTTCATCACTAAGCTCATTCCATTTTTCTTGGAACTTTTCTTTATTCATTCTTTTACCTTTATAGTGTGGAGCTTGTTCCTTCACTAATTCTATTACTTCATCTACAGTTTTACCTTCTATATCAATACCTAATTCTTCTGCTCGTTCGAACAGCTTTTGTTCACGCTGTTCCTTCAATAAGTCTTGGATTTCTTCTAATGTTTTGCCTTCTACATCAATCCCTTGCTGCTCTGCTCGCTCTGTTAGCTTTGCCAATTTCTCTTCATCACTAAGCTCATTCCATTTTTCTTGAAGCTTTTCTTTATTCATTCTTTTGCCTTTATGGTGTGGAGCTTGTTCCTTCACTAATTCTATTACTTCATCCACAGTTTTGCCTTCTGTTTCAATACCTAATTCTTCTGCTCGTTCAAACAGTTGTTGTTCACGTTGTTCCTTCAATAAGTCTTGGATTTCTTCTAATGTTTTGCCTTCTACATCAATTCCTTGCTGCTCTGCTCGCTCTGTTAGCTTTGCCATTTTTTCTTCATCACTAAGCTCATTCCATTTTTCTTGAAAATGATCTTTATTCATTCTTTTTCCTTTATGGTGTGGAGCTTGTTCCTTCACTAATTCTATTACTTCATCCACAGTTTTACCTTCTGTTTCAATACCTAATTCTTCTGCTCGTTCAAACAGTTGTTGTTCACGTTGTTCCTTCAATAAGTCTTGGATTTCTTCTAATGTTTTGCCTTCTACATCAATCCCTTGCTGCTCTGCTCGCTCTGTTAGCTTTGCCAATTTCTCTTCATCACTAAGCTCATTCCATTTTTCTTGAAAATGATCTTTATTAAAGTATTTTATGCTACTATCATATTTTGCAAAAGCACTAGTAGTACTCACTCCTCCCAATGTTATTGCTCCAGCTAAGGCTAACAAACCAATTTTTTTCATTTTTAACATTCCTCCTTCAATTGTTGGACAATTTATTTGTCACATGTTTACTATAAGCTGTCTTTGTGTCAATCATATGTCAAGGCAAATTAAACATTTTCTTATGGTGGTCATTGTTTGGGTATAAAAACCATGCTAGTATATTCATAATTATTATTCGTTTTTTACCAAATTTTTATTATCGAGGAGAAGAACAATGATTCGTAAATTGAAGTCTAATGACCACAAACAAGTATTTTCTTTTCTAAAAGAGGAAGCTTCTTTTAACTTATTTCTTATCGGGGATATCGAAGCTTTCGGGTACGAACAAGACTTCCAAGATATTTGGGGAGAATTCGATGAAAACAATCAGCTAATCGCTGTTTTACTTCGTTATTACCAATACTATATTCCTTATGCTAAACATGAGTTTGATGTAGAAGGTTTTGTACAAATTATTAAAAAACATGATAATGTACAAGCTCTATCCGGTAAGTCTGAAATCGCATGTCAGTTTGAAAATATTGAGGGCTTAAAGCTAGGAAAAAAGCAAAACATGTTCTTTTGTGAATGTGTAACAGATGATCAGCTGGGAGAACTTCATTTTCAATCAGAAATTTCTCTTGCAACAATTGAAGATGTCGATGAGATCATTGCATTAAGAAGTGATATTGAAGAATTTGTCACGCCATCAAATGCAAAAGAAATGCTTATAAAAACAATGAAATCTGGGACAGGTCGCACATATGTCATGAAAAAGAATGGACAAATGATTGCCTCTGCATCAACTACCGCAGAAAATTCGATATCAGCAATGATCGTTGGTGTTTGTACTCATCAAGACTATAGAAATAGAGGCTATGCCACTGAAGTTATGAAAATGTTATGTAAAGACTTATTAAAAGAAGGAAAAACACTTTGTCTTTTTTACGATAACCCAAGTGCAGGACGGATTTATAAAAAGCTTGGCTTTGTTGACATTGGGAAATGGATAATGTACAGATAATCATAAGGTATTTCTTTTCTCCAAAACATACATGAAAGGGTTCTAACCCACAAATTGATGGTTAGAACCCTTTTTCATGTGCTCTTCTGTTCAAAAATCAGGTTTTTCTGTCCAAACTTCTTCGTTTACTATCCAATCTACTTCGTTTACTGTCCAAACTTAGCTATTTTGTTGTAAAATAGCTTCAATTTCAGTTAATTCTGCTTCACTAAATGAAAGATTGTTAAGTGCTTTTACATTATCTTCGATTTGAGCTACTCGACTGGCACCAATCAATGCTGAAGTCACTCGCTCATCACGTAAAGCCCAAGAAATTGCAAGTTGCGCTAAACTTTGTCCACGATTTTTAGCAATATTATTAAGTTGGATCACCATATTAACTCTTTTATCATTAATATCTTGTTCATTTAAAAATACACTTTCACTAGCAGCACGAGAATCACTAGGGATACCTTGCAAATATCTGTCAGTTAATACACCCTGTGCCAATGGTTGGAAGATTATCGTTCCAATGCCAGCTCTTTCATTAACATCTAACAACCCATGTTCAACCCAACGATTCAACATTGAATATGCTGGTTGATGAAGAACAATTGGTGTTTTTAAGTCCTTCAGTACCTCAAGTGCTTGAGATGTTTGAAGAGCATCATAATTGGATAGCCCTACATATAATGCTTTTCCTTGTCGAACAATTGAATCAAGAGCCATCATCGTCTCTTCTATTGAAGTATCAGGATCTGGACGATGTGAATAAAAGACATCTACGTAGTCTACCCCTAGTCTTTTTAAGCTTTGATCCAGGCTAGCAATTAAATATTTTCTTGAACCGAAATCACCATAAGGGCCTGGCCACATACCGTAACCTGCCTTAGTTGAAATAATTAATTCATCTCTATAATCTTTTAATTCCGTCTGCAAAATCTTACCTAGTGTTTCTTCAGCACTCCCTGCTGGGGGTCCGTAGTTATTAGCAAGATCAAAGTGAGTAATTCCTAAATCAAATGCTCGTGTAACCATCGCTTTAGCATTATCATAATCATCAATTCCACCAAAATTATGCCATAACCCTAGCGAAACAGCCGGTAGCTTCAAACCGGTCTTGCCACACCTGCGATAAACCATCGTGTCGTATCTGTTTTCATTTGGTATATAATTCATCATATCCTGCTACACAAAACAAGCTTTTCGATTCATGGATAAGTGCCTAAGACAAATGCCATTGATATTAAATGATGAATTGCTCATTAACTTTGTGACATTTAATGCACATGAAATATTGAATGCTTTTATTGTTATAGCAGTCTTTCACCTACCTTTTTAGTATCATATTTCCACTTTACTTTCAGTGTCATTGTTGAAATTTATGTATAACGAAAACGCTTTCGAATACATTATACGTTCTTTTTTTCACATACGTCAATGAAAGTATTTCCCTACAAAAAACAGGCTGACCTCACACTGCCTAGCCTGTAACAATATATAATGAATATTAGCTAAAATCTTGTTGTACATATTGGCTTATGATCTGTAGCAAAAATTCTATTAACCGTTTCTACATAAGTTGAATCAGATATGCTCACTAATCCATAGCTTAGTAGTTGCTTAAGAGCAATAGAACCAACAAGCATTGAAGTAAATTCTGAGACATGTAATGATATTTCTACGTCATACTCACTTTCTTCCATCACTATTACTTTGCCGTCTTCAAAATATAAGATAACACTACCTTCATTTTCTTTAAGAAAGTCGTCATTAATAGTTATCTTCAATTTACAATTCGCATTATTAAAATTATGGCTACTTAACTGTTGGAATATAGCCTTCGTATTAATTACTCTATACATAATGCCTACACCTTGGATATTGCTTTCATGATACACATGAGGCATGATATGATTCGTACCGTTCCTAACGTCTGTTAGTAAGTAATGGAAATATTCATCTTGAGTATGAACAATGACTTCATTAACTTGATCCATTTGGCTATTTAGAAAGGTTAAGAGCTCTTGAAGCACTTCTGTATTTTCATATATAATTTCTTCAATAATTAAATTATTTAGTAGAAAGTTGTTCTTGTCTACTTTGTTAAATGTAAAAACAAGATAACCTCTAATTGTTCCTTCTTCTTTATACGCAATGATGCTATTTGCTTGCTTTTTAAATATACTAGCTGCGTCATTGTAATTTTTCTTTATCATGCCGTGAGTCATTTTCGCTACTCTATTATAGCAGTCTAGTAACTCGGTAGCTTCAGAAGCTTCGATATATTGGAGATGCTTCTTCGACCTTCCTTTCGGAAAGCTATCAGGTTGGATTCGGTATTGATTCGTTTTTGTACCATATCCGAAACCCATTTTCTTATAAAAATCTGGACGGAACGGATATAGAACTGCCAGTGGAAAGCCTTTTTCTCTAAAGTGTTGTAATGAAAAGTATATTAAATCCTTACCTATTTTTTCTTTTTTATGTAATAGATCAACGGCAACTGAGCCAATTCCACCTGCGTTTATTTGAGAAGAGAAAAGCGTCAGCGTGTAATCATATAACCTCATGCCACCTACAGCTTTTTGATCTTTAAATGCCCCATAAAATACTTTTGAAGATTCAATACTCTGCAATTCTATAAATTTTTCTTCTAACTGCTTTATTTTGTCTTCTGAAGAATTATACAACCCTGGATACGCATTTACTGAAATTTTTGCAAAATCTCTAAAATCGACATCTATCATTTTTTTAATTTCAGTTGCCATACTTCCACCCCTTACAATAAATTATGGTACATATGATCTCCTGAAAATACCCCTTTCACCGTCTTCCTTAATGACTCTTATCGAACAATTTGTTACTTTTGTTTACAAACAGATGACAAGAAGAGAGTTATATTAGTCTATGATTTTTTTTAGTGTAGAAAAGGCACTACCTTCGCTAGTTGGTATGATTATTTTATCGTACGAAAAACTACAATCAATGTGATAATTAACAAATGACAAAACATACCTCGTAAGCTACGGGTTTAGTTCATAGTACGAAAAGTAACAGTTAATTCGAAAGCAGCCTTTTCTAATTTCTATTAAATAATTGAGTTCTTTATACAATAGTGGGATTATTTAACTATTTTATCATACGTCCCATAATTACTGCATTTAGAAAAGCTATTTCATCGATAGTTATATCTTGTTTCCTAGCTTTTTGATGCCATTTATCACTTGTCAAAATTCCCTTTTTATAGGAAATCTCATACGTTTTTGCAAGTTCCTCATATTGCCATTTTTGTAGTTTCATTAAGCTTTCCTCCTCTTCTACTTTTTTACTTAAAAACGCTAATGGATTGACGGCATTTGTCTTATTAAGATCCCATCTTCCTTTATGCAACTCGAAGTGTAGATGTTGACCTGTAGATTGACCAGTATTACCCATATAACCTAGATGTTCTCCTTGCTTCACTTTATCACCTTGCTTGACTTTTCGAGATCCACTACGCATATGAGCGTAAACAGTTTCCCAGATTTGTTCTTCGATATGATGAACTAAAAAAACGACTTCACCATAGCTCGTTGATATATATGATCGACTAACAGTACCGTCAGCGGCTGCAACAATTGAAACCTTTCCAGATTGGGCAAAATCTACACCATAATGGTCTGGCCTATGGCTTGTACGATATGCTGACGACACCCGTCCTTCACAAGGATAGATAAACAATGTCGATCACCCCTTTCTTCATTTTAGTTATATAATCTTTTATATAACTAAACTATGTGAAAAGGTCCGTCTTGGAAACTGTCATTTATCTCAGCACAATAGTCCTTTTTATCGCACATCGTCAATAACCTACTATACTTGACTACGTGCAGGTGTTAAATTATAAGAGCAATTTGACTATAAAACATATACAAAAACCAAAAAATACGGTTGGATTATTTGATGATGAACGAGGAGAACAAAGACCATAACTAGAGTCCAAGAAGAAAAATCTCATTTAATGTGGATAATAGTAGAAATAAGCAACTGCACGCTTGATTGTTAAACGAGTTTAAATCACATTTTGACTTAAAATAAGGAGGGTATATGAAGAATTGTTTGCAAACTTATATACACTGCTGACTTTTAATATTTTATGAAATAATCTGGAATTAGTATCCTTACTATATAACTTCTACTTTCTAAACTACTTTTTTGTCCGCGTAATGACATACATTAGTTAAGAGTGTCACCTATTTTATTTATAAAAGAATGTAAGACCCTCAATGAGTTTGTTACTCATTGAGGGTAAGTTTCTAGTAGAAATAACCTACTATGTCAATATCATATTCGGCATTACTATCAAGCACTGTCCACGTACCGTAGTTTGGAGTCATGGTCAGTAAATATGGATTTAGCTCATCAGCCGTTACATACATTAATCCGCTATGATGAACGGACTCAGGATCCACACCTTTCGCAAATTTTG
This sequence comes from Cytobacillus sp. Hm23, assembly GCF_051842895.1. Classification (NCBI taxonomy): domain Bacteria; kingdom Bacillati; phylum Bacillota; class Bacilli; order Caryophanales; family Bacillaceae; genus Cytobacillus; species Cytobacillus sp. Hm23. Next base: position 46,786 of record NZ_JBPXRQ010000037.1, on the reverse strand, counting down.
TTGCAGCAGTCCCTAATTGTACATAATCGTTATTAATAGAGAATTTTAATACACTAGCACCTATATTTTTTGCTGTAACATTAACTAGAAATGCTTTTGGTTGCTCTTTAAAATCATTTCCTTGTAGGATAACTTGTGTAGACTGCTCATCTGTTACTGTTGGAGACGCTACAGAAATTGGTGTTGTATACTGCTCATAGAACCAGTCGTTATTAGAGTCATTTTCATCTGCAAAATACCCAAGTACTTTAATTAAAAATTCAGTATTATCATCAGTATCTTTCCAACTTCCTAAAGAAATGTCAACTGTTATATTAGCAGGGTCATTTTCATCTGCTGGAACAAATACGATATTGCTATGCTTTGGATTATTCTCAGCACCTGGCTCAAATCCTAATGCATGTGTTGCCGAAGTACCAAGCTCTGAATAAGACGAGCCGTTTATTTTCACTCTGACTTTATTAGACGTCACTCGGTTTGCATCTACTTGTACAAGATAGCCTTTTGCATGGTTTATACCTGTACTATATGATTGGGTCCCTGTCGTTGTATATGTTCGCTCATGATTATATGGCGTAAACTTAGATGAACTTGATAAGCGATCAAAATATCCAACTACTTTTATAGAAGTACCTTCTCCAAAATAATCATTTGTCGTGCTTAATGTCAAATCAGATGCAGGTACAACAACCGTAGTATTGTGAGTTGGTCTTTTATCTGGAATACGCGTAATTAATTTAACCGAAGAAATTTTGTCATTAAAATCAACTGTACTTAAATCAGGGATATCATTAGTAACAGGAAGAAACTCGCCAGCATAGTTCGTATTATCATACGCGATTAATCCTATTTCAGGTAATGGATTTAATACTTTGACAGAACTAAATTGATTAGCCCAATTATTTCCAATATTATCCTCACCTATGACATAGTCAGCATAATTACCTGTATAGTTCGTTCCTTCATAAAAACGATACACTGGTCCATAGTAGAAGCGAGCAGAGTCAATCGTATTATTAAATCCACGAGTACCAGTTGCACTTCTACCTTTGTATATAATATCTTGAAAACTACTTAAATCAGGAATCGACTCATCAATAATTGCGTACGAGCCTTCAAAATCAGTTTCCTTATAGATGATTACTTTCGCAAGCTTATCCTCATTATTTTCAAACTTTATTGAAGATAAATCAGACCCCATACCAAAAGGGCGTAAGTCAAATATAGGTGTCAATGTGTTATTACCGTGTAAATCATTATAGTTTTTGTCATTGTAAAATTTAACTGTTGGACAATTCTGCTCACATCCGAGTTTGATGGAAGAGACATTATTATTCGTATTATACTTTGTAAGGTTTTTTCCTCGTCCAATCGTATCCCACGAGTGATACCAGCCACCAGATTCAGAAAAATCATCAGCATTGTAAAAGTACGAATCAAGTTGATAACTCGTATCTTCACCTGCAAAAACTTTAAAAGAAGAAGCTTTATCATTAAAGTAACCAGAAATATCTTTTTTTCCGTAAATATCTATAAAATCACCAGCATAATCATTTCCACCGTTAGAAAAATCCTGCTGATCATATAGCCGAACAAATGGCTTTCCTGACTGTCCGACTATGCGAACTGCCGATGCTTTATTATCCATATTCGTGCTGGCAAGATCTTTATAGCCATTTACTACTGGTAAAACATTATCTACATTGCCATTTTCATATCCATAGTAGTTATAAAGAACAAGCCCTGATCCAGATTCATCCTGTCTTAACTTAACACCACTAACTTTATTACTTCCACTATCATTACTCATATAATGAAAGCCACTTCGCAAATCTGACATTGAACTAGTTAGGTCGTAAATACGTTCCCCTTCATAATTCGCGTCCTCGTATAATTGGTATGTTGTAGCTGCTCCTCTATATTCAATTGGGTCATCGTTGACACCTAAATAAGTTTCTTGAGCACCAATTTGTACATTATGTTTATTTGAAGTCGTTTGTGTATCTTTCACTTCAAGGACGAATGCTTCAGCAGTCGGATATTGTGACGACAGAGTATTAATATTTGAAACATCTTGGGCTTCTTGTAATGGGACATACCCTAAGCCATAAAATGATAAATCATACGGTCTTAGAATATACGATTCTGTTTCATTTCCATTTGCTGCAGTAACAGTGATTTTTGCATCTGCATGTGTTAAATCTATTAATCCTGCTGAACTATCAGATTCCCAAATACCATCAAAGTCACCGTTTTCATCCTCATCTGTTAATGTGAGTTCCTGTACGCCACTATTAATCGTTTTAACTGTCGCTTTGACACTCTCAATTGATGATCCGTTTTCAAGAATATTTGCAACTACCTGCTTTCCTTCATCAGCATAAAGTGCATATTGTACATACGGTGTACCGTTCGGATCAGGTTTTTCAATAACAATATTCATACCAGGTCGTAATTTAGTATCAAAAATGCTTTCACCTTGTTGGAATGCATCGTAATCAGCAGATGAATCAGATGAAAAATAAACACGCCATGAATCATCAACTTCTTCACCAAAAATTCTCAATTTTCCATTCACAATTTCTGCGTCAAGAACTAACACAAGTGCTTCCTCTAACGACGTATCAGGTTTAAATTGAGAATTTGCGTTATTTGGGTCATTAGCATATATTTTATAGTTATGCTCTCCAGTCGTACTACTAATAAAAGTAATATTAGCTGAAACAGCATCAATAGCTCCTTCATATAGGCTCCAATTGTACTCTGTAGATGGCAATCCATTTTCTATACGTTTTACTTTTGCCTCAATTTGGTCTGTAGATAGAGAAATAGGCAAGCCCATTTCAACCATTTTAAGTTGATCTATCGTAAGATAAATAGGTGTGTTATCTACCGACCCAACCTCTTGGTACTGTAAAGCAATAGATCCACTGCTAGGATATGTCCTATTAGGGGCAATCGTTCCAATCGTACTGGCATTAGCTGTTTTCAATGACAGAATATCTAAATTACCAACTGTTAAAGATAGACTTGGAACGATGTCATATGCTGGCGCAGTGCCTACATTTCTATATTTTACATTCCAAATACTTGTAGCAGCTTTATCTTTTTCACTCGTAGTAGCTTGACTCCAATTTGCTGTATTCGTGCCATTTCTACCACTCGAATTTGAAGTTACATCAGTAGTCTCGATATTCGTATTTAATTCGGTATACAGTTTAAGAGACGTTGATTGCTTTACCCCAAGATCGGTAAGTGATGCAGATATTTCAAATTCTTGGGTCACTTCAGTACCAAACTTAGCTCCAGTACTGATTTTTTTACTCTCAGTCGTATCTGTTTGGGTTTGCCATCCTGTTGACCTTGACGTTCCATCAGAGAGTGTAATAGTCTCTCTAGGTGTTATTTGAATATGTTCAAGATCAGCTTTTATATCGGGAAATGCTGGAACTAAAGGATGAGTTGCAGGAGCTAGAATAGCCGCATCAATTTGACCAGTTACTTCTTCCTTATCACTGTATGGATCTTGATCCGTACTCCAGTCATATGGGGACGTTGTATATTTTAATACACCCATCTCATAATAGGCATCATCCCATTCAACTAATCCAAAGCCAGGAATATGAGTATAACCATTAATTTCCCACAAGTCAGTAACTCCATCGTTATCAGTATCGTTTTCTATCGTCTCCGCACTTACAACTGATGGCTTATAAGCTACGAGCTCTGTTAGTTTTTGATAAGATGATAATAACCAATCTCGAAACTTATTTACTGTTCTTTCTAGTGAATCGGTTAGATTATTTACTGGTTCTTCTCCTGGATCAGTTGATTCATCTCCTGGCTCTTCGACTGGATCAGTTGATTCATCTCCTGGTTCTTCGACTGGATCAGTTGATTCATCTCCTGGCTCTTCTCCTGGATCAGTTGATTCACCTCCTGGCTCTTCTCCTGGATCAGTTGATTCATCTCCCGGCTCTTCTTGTATGATAGGCTCATCAACTATCAAATCAATAGGATCTAACGAATCATTTCCTTCTTCACTTTGAATTGGTGGAAATATTTGTTCTTTCGGAATGATCTCTTCTTCTTGATTATTACTGAACCACTTAATTTCAAGTTCAGATAGTGCTACATCTGAGTTGCTATAACCTATGGTAATGTTATATTGTTGATCTGACTCTAAGCTAATTGCCTGGGGTTTAAAGTGTTGTCCATTAATAATTAATTCATCATCAATCCATAGTTTAATATGATCATTATCAGATGTAGTAAAAGTATAATCCTCAGAATAATTAGGTTCAATTATGCCTTCCCATTTTATCGAGTGAATATTTCGCATCTTACTTTGGAGTGGCTTAGGTATATTAAGTCTATTAATATCAAATTTTGCATTTGAATCTTCCAAACGTATTAATAAATGATCAGAAAACTCTGCGTCAGAATAATATGTTCCCTCCATACCATTCAAAATAATGTTATCATCATTTATTTCTTCTTGGACAGAACGCTCGGATTGGGATTCAATGTTTTTTGCATAAGTTACTGGATGAGAAAATGATACAATTTGAGTCGTTAGAGCTAGCGTTGTAATAATTGAGAAAAAACGTTTTGTTGATTTATTGTTCCCCATTAAAAATGCTCCTTTCTCATTTGGACTTTTGATATGAATGATTACTTCATCCCTAACCACTTAAAGAGTAACGAAAAACACTTCACATTCGAAATGCACCTCCTTCAAAATAAATAGTTTAAAAATACAAAAAATCACCGTGGTATTGTCTTATAAATACACATTCAGGTTTTATCCGACTAAGTTGATCTCTTTCAACTGTCAAATTGTTTCGCTTACACATTTGAACAAGTACAGCTCTCATTTTTATCTGGATCTGTTAAACAAATGATTGGTTCATTAATATAGATGCTACGATATTACTTATCTAAGTGGAAAATCTCAAAACGGAGGATAATGAAACATCTATCGCTAAAAACATATATACTTCGTCATTTATCGACAGTTTTCGAACATTAGAATCAATATATTTATATTAAATCGCTTAACATGACTATTATTATAGTTAAATAATAAAGACGTTAATTACGTTTGATAGTGTTTCATATGGCACTAGCGAACCCTTTCAAGTAAACTTGACCATCAGAATAATCAACTATCAGTCTAAACAATCAAAAAAGCCTATCAACACGATAGACTTTAACCGAACTTTTAATCCTTATATAATTTTAAAAAAATAATGAACAGATGGATTATCTAGAAAATAACTGCCATTAGGAAAGCTCTTTTCGTATAACCTGTTACAATTGTCCCTCAACTAGATGATAAGTATATCGGTTTACTCTACAATCATCGTTTAATAAAAGAAAAGGTACCACGACATCTAGTTGTATTCGTGTTTATTATTAGTACGAAAAACAACATCCTATGTGAAGGCAGTCTTTGCAAAGGCTCTTTTCGTAAAACCTTGCCTCAACTAGAAGATAAGTATGTCGGTTTACTCAATATTCATCGTTTTATAGAAGAAAAGATGCCACGACATCTAGTTTTATTCGTGTTTACTGATTAATACGAATAACAACATCCTATGCGAAAGCAGGCTTTGCAAAGGCTCTTTTCGTAAAACCTTGTTGCAATTCTTCTCAACTAGAAGAAAAATATTTCTTTTTACTCAACAGTCATCTTTTGAATCAAACAAAAGTTAACAGAAAAGAATGGAGATATCTATATATCTATAAAAATTGACAAAAATATTATATGATTGTTAATGCTACGTTTTATTGGGGCAGATAACCTTTTAGTAAAAATCAGAAAATCAGACATAGGAAGGATAGCATCAGAGAAATGAAACCAATTTATACTTTTTCCGGCAGAAGACTCTCACCTCAAGGAATGAGAAGGGCGAAGCCCAATGAGTAGGTGTGAGATGAATGTCGGTTGGCGTCAGCCAAAACTATTGGTAGAATATACTTGTACAGATTGCTCTTTGAAAACTGAAGATATGAGGTTGTTGTAGGAATTCGTCTGCAACGTAAAATCTTCAACGCTCCATCCCCCACGCTCGGCGAAGTTGCGAAAACCAAGCTAAAGTAGGGAGCGTGTGAGTATACGTACAAGCTTTGCTTTCAGGGTAGGGACTACCCGTAGAGCCTGCTAAATAACTTGCGGTTACGCTAGTGTTCGCAGGAATTTCCCACTTCAAGCGAAGCTAAGTGGTGAGTAGTTCAAACTTTTTTATTACACTTATAGCATAGCATCCTAGTATAGATTCTTAAAGAACAACACTCTGTCATTACCTTGACCGTCATAATTACGTTTCACATAAAGTCCTTCCATCAAAGTATTTGTTTCTTCAATTTGAAAACCCATTTTCTGATGGAAAGCCTATTGAATTTGTATTCACTGGTGATGTAATGCACCTTACGATTTGACACCCATGTTGTATTACAGTAGTAAAAAACTGTTCATATAGTTTTTTAGCAATTCCCAGTTCTCTATATTGAGGGTGTACACCTACAAAGTGTATGTACGCTTCATTTTGTTGAGATTGAGAAACAAATCCAATTAAAAACCCAACAATCTCATCCTGCTCTTCAATTACAAAACTAGTATTTTGGAAGTGAGTAAAGAATAGCATTGGCAACATATGATCCATTTTGCGACCATTCCACCAATCATTCATTACAGGTATAATTGTTTGATAATCTACTTCTTTCACGTGTCTAATCATATTTAACACACCTCTCCATAATAAGTTTTAATTTCATTACGTCGAACATTGATTAAACAACAGTAAGCTAATGATGACAATGACAATCGTTACAACAATTTGAAAACAACCACCTCTCACCAATTCTGAAGGAGATCCAGCTTGGCTACGGTTGATTCCATCATTTAACATTCCAGTTGGGTGGTTTTTCCGTTCCTTATTATATAGGTCATCCCTTTGCTTCTCACTCATTAAACCACTCCCTATCAACTTTTCTAAATACATTACGTAACAGAATATACAGGTTGCCCGTTCAAAACGAAAGGTACCTAGGCGAAAGGAAACTGACAGGTTTATTGGAATACGATATTTGAAGAAATGAAAGCAAAATCAGCTCTTGAGTGTGAAGAAACAGTTGCTATCTACGCCAGACAAAAGGTTGAAGTAGATAGCGTGTTCGGTCACATATAGGGCAATCGATCATTCCGAAGGTTTTCCTCCTTACGGGGTCTCGACAAAGTGCACGATGAATTCGGGATTATGACTTTAGTAGCAGGATGTCGCCTAGCTACTTTCATAAAACATACAATCAAAAAAGCATCTGATAAAAAATGCATCATTTTTCATCAGATGCTTTACTTTTTTAAAGACTTATCAGATCTCCTCTTTTTACTAAACATTTATAATAAACTCGTTAGTAAAGGTCATGTTGTTAGGTGCATTTTACATATCACAGCTTTGATTGCAAAGTAATCTACCTCTTCTGGTAATGCCTCTTTTATTGGTTTTAACTTCTCTGCACCTAACTCTGATATTTTGGAGACAATTTGTTCTTCATACTCAGCTGGAATCATTCGCCCCCATTCAATTACGTTCCCTTCAGTTGCACTTCGAATGATATGATTTTGAATGGTTATCGGTGACATTGACCGCTTTTTTGCAATATCTTCAATATCTTCTCCTTCAATAAATAATTGATAGGATAATATATGACTAGGGTTTTCTGTTACTTTGTCTGCAACTATATCATTAGATGAACCTAATGCTAATTCACTCACCTGTACCTCTGTAGGAATATCCTCTGTTGCTTTAATATCATGTTCAGCTGCATATGCTTTAATTTCTTGCAAAAATTGGGTTCCATATCTTTCAAACTTAACCTTACCTACTCCTTTTATGCTTAGCATAGCTTGTTCATTTAGAGGTGCTTGCTCACTCATTTCCCTTAATGCACTATCAGCGAAAACGACATAAGGTGGAACACGCTCTTCAGTTGAAATATCCTTCCGAAGTGCACGCAGACGCTCAAACAGCTCATTGTGTGTTGTTAAACGTTTTGCTTTGTGTTTTTGTTTTTTATATACTTTTTCATTTCCTTTTAATACTTGATACGCTTTATTCCCGATCATTAATACTGGATATTGACCTTCTGTGGCAACCAAATATTGTTCAGCTACGAAGTAATCAATCATCTCAACAATTTCTTTTTCGGAATATTTACTCAGAAGACCATATGTCGGTAGCGTATGAAATTGTTGTTCAATGACACGTTTGTTTCTAGAGCCTTTTAAAACTTGGGCTACGATCGTTTTACCAAACCGCTCATTCATGCGTTTAATACAAGAAAAGACCATTTGTGCTTCTGTTGTAATATCAATCGTTTCTCTAGCATCAGTACAATTCCCACATTTTCCACATGCTTGACAATCTGTTTCTCCAAAATATTCGAGTATGTATAGTTGTAAACAACGCTCAGTATGGCAATAATCGATCATTTGTTGCAGCTTTTGATATTCATTAGCTTTTCGTTCAGGATTTAACAACGTTTGCTCTATTAAAAACTTTTGCAGCTGTATGTCCTGAGGAGAAAATAATACAACACAATCGCTTTCCTCACCATCACGACCAGCACGACCAGCTTCTTGGTAATATGCTTCCATATTCTTCGGTAAATTGTAATGTAGCACATAACGTACATTGGATTTATTTATTCCCATACCAAAGGCATTTGTAGCAACCATGATACTAATATCATCGTAGATAAATTTCTCTTGCATGTCCTTTCGTTCTTGCTCTGACATCCCAGCATGATACTTTCCTATTGAAACACCGCTGCGTTCAAAATAGGCATAAAGCTGATCAACCTCTTTTCTCGTACCAGCATAAATAATTCCTGAAGATGCTTTATTTGCGTTAATATATTTCGTTATGTAATCACGTTTATTTTCACCTTTGACGACTGTAAAAGAAAGATTTTCTCTAGCAAAACCTGTAACAAATGTATGTGACGAATCAATATGTAGTAAATCACAAATATCATCTTTTACTTCTGTCGTTGCCGTCGCTGTTAATGCGATGACGACTGGTAGCTTATCTAAAGCTTGAAGAAACGTAGAAATATGCCGATAGCTTGGACGAAAATCATGCCCCCATTGTGAAATACAATGCGCTTCGTCAATTGCTACTAGTGAAATATGTAACCTTTGTAATAATTGTTGGAAATCAGACGATTCTAATCTCTCAGGAGCTATATAAATGAGTTTGTAAGCCCCCTCTTGTGCTTTCGCAATTCTGTCATTTAATTCATGTCTTGTTAACGTACTATTTATATATGTTGCTGGTATCCCAATATTAATTAAAGCATCAACTTGATCCTTCATTAAGGAGATTAACGGCGAAATAACAATTGTCACACCATCGAACATCATCGCTGGCACTTGATAACAAATTGATTTTCCTCCACCTGTAGGCATAATAGCAAGCGTATCATTCCCGTTTAATACATTTTCTATGATCCCATCTTGTCCTTGCCGAAACGCTGTATAACCAAAATATTGTTTTAATACATGGGTGGCCTTTTCTAACATGAAGGTGAGCTCCTTTCCTCAGTATTATATTCTCATATGGCTGTTTTCGTATTAGTTGTTGCATTTCACACTAAAATTCAGGCATCTTTTCTACTTTTAAAATCTACTAGCCCTCATACAACACATCATTCTGTACATTTTTAGTGAAAATAGCAAAGTTTACAAAAAGAGCCTATCAAAAAATTATAAACATCTATCGTGTAAACCGTAGCTAATCCTTCCTCTCATTATAAAACAGTTATCGAAAATCTTAAACATGTAACCATCTGTACGAGCCAGTTAAAAATCTTTCTAGTTTTATTTGCTAAGAAATAATTACGCATTCAGTTTAAGGCACATTGAATCTATGGGCTACACTTAAAGACTCATCATAAGGAACAAAAAAAGAACCCTCCCGAATTGAAAGGTTCTTTATCGTGCAATTAGATAAAAGGTTTAGTTGTTCAATAACATAGCTAGCTCTTTACCGAGATACTTAGCAATCGCACCCATCCCTGAAACATTTGCGACTGCTTCTGCATCAGCATTATAGTTTGTGTTAGTATTTACATCGTACGTGTATATATTTCCTTTGGCATCTTTAATAAATTCGATTCCTGCAAAATGAATGTCATTGTTAGCGAGAAATTGTTCATATTTTTGAATGATCGGATCGTTAAAATTTTCTTGAATTTTAAACTTTGGCGTAGGCTCGGCTGTTGTCGGGCAGAAGGCATCTCCTATTTGGCACACGTCTGCTGGGCATAGCTCAAAGCCTTCAGACGTATCAACCCGAACAGCATAAAGAAATTTTCCTCCAACGAATTCACAACGAGTAATATACGGTTCTGGTGCCTGTATATATTCCTGTAAAAGTGTGATGCCATCAATCGATTCATCAAACTCATCGCTATTAACGTATTGCTCTAGTGCGGAAACATTGTCAAAGAGCTGAACGCCTAACCCTTTGCCAGCACGATTGTGCTTTGTAATAAATGGCTTTGCAAACGTACTTCCAGCTTTTAAAATATGTTCCTTACCAACTGCAGCAATCGTATGTGGAGGGACGATATCAAAAGCTTGTAACGCCGTATATTGGCCAACTTTACTTACTTCAAGCTGAAGTGCACGACTCGTATTAAACACTTTTCGTCCATGCTTTTCTAGCCAAGATAATACCGCTGCTGTATGTTCAGGAGCAAAACGGTGTCCTCTCGTATGAGAAGATGCACTCATTCGGTTATAGAAAATCCCAATCGGCGGTTCTTCGTTAAGGTCAAGTAATCCCTCATTAAGAAACCAATCTTCGTAAGATAGTCCTAATTTATCTAGTTCTTTGTGTAAAGGTTCTGTCCATTCATCGTTTTCATGAATAATATATATTTTTGGTTCCATCTTAATTCCCCCATAATATATGACTGCTGTTATATATACTCTATTAGTACATCAGTATAACTGTAATTGATAATAATAGATAGTAAAAAGTATTGACCAAAATACATGAATAAAACATATTATTAGCTAGTAAAAAAGTTCTTTGGAACACATAAATACTTTTGAGGAAACGCTAAGTTCACTATTTTACCTTTATACGGATATCTTTTGTATATTTTCTAGTTGGATAATCACTAATTGTAAACACTAATGGGTTGTTATAGTTTTCATTAGGGATTTCAAGCACCAAGCTTTCTTTATCTTCATCCATACTGTAGCCGTTCGATAGGGGCTTATATTTTGTTCCATCTCTATCAACAAATTCCCAATTGACACGTAATTCACCACTATAGAGGTCATCTTTATCAAATGAAATAACTAGTTGTTCCTTCTTATTATTGTAGGAGGGTTCTATATAGATACGGTCATCAGGTGCTTTTACTATTTTTCTGTTTTTTACATCCACCTGAAGGTCTAATAAGTTTTTATCCAACGCTCTTATAGCTGTAAATTCGATGTATAGCTCTTTCGGTTTCTTGAAATAATTACTTTCCAGATGAAAACTCTCCCCATATTCGGTAATATTCGAGCCTGTTACTCCATGCGAAATTGAAGTAACCTCATCACCATTTTCATCAACAATTCGTAAATCTTCAAGTTCGAAGATTTTCATCGTATTGTTTTTATCATATGTCACTTGCAGTTTTAGTTGAATTGGATATACTTCGAGTGTCTCAAATGTGATTTTCTGCCCTTCGACTTCTACTGTTTTATTTATTTCGTATAGTTCCTTCATATTTTCGAAAAGCTCTGTATTCACTTGAAAAGGAATACTATATTCATGTGGAAGTTCACTCATATTAGATAAGTCATCCCCCGCTTCAACGATTAGTTGGAGAATAAAACCTTCTGTAGGTACAGCTTCGTGAAAATTAAACTCAAATCGTCCGCTTATTGAATTTTCGTTCTGTTTATTTGTCAGGTTGCTAGAGGAACTACTAGTAAGATAATCTTTACCTTCACTCGTTAATAAATCTGGTAAAGGATGCAAATAATTATAGTCATCTACATTTTCCATTGTATAAAACATGACCATCTTGCTCTCATCAACAATAACAGAATCGATTGTGAACGTAACACCATTTTGTTCTTTACTTGCACCAATATGTTGAATAAATTCATTTTCTACCGCTACTTGTAAACTTTGGTCAAATTGAATGAGTTCAATAATTTTTGCTAAGCCAGGAATCGTACTCATATAATTAGCAAAGGCAGGTGATACCCGCACTGTTGTAACGAAGGATAATATTAAGATACAAGCACTAATGAAAGTCAGCCTCATTCTACGATTTATTCTTCGACTCTTTGTCGCTTTATTCATTCCATTCCTTATTGATTGATCAAGGCCTTCTGGTATCGACAAATGATCATATTTATCTTTTATGTCATAAAGAGCAGCTTCTTCTTTATCAAAGTCTTTATTCATGATAACCACTCCTTTGCTAAGCTAACTTTTAAAAGTTTTAGAGATTTATACAACCTTGTTTTCACGGTTCCTTCAGGACATTTAAGAATGTCGGCGATTTGACCTATCGTTAAGTCATGGTAGTATTTTAACTTAACAATTGTTTGAAGTTGAGGGTCTAATAATGCAATATGCTGTTCAAGATCAATTTTCGTTAACGTTGCTGACTCACTATCCTCTACACCTTTATCTACTTCCTGCAAAGATGTTTTTTTCTTTCGACTATACTCTCTCGAACAATAGTTAATCATAATGCGAGTAATCCAAGTAGTAAAGAATTGTGGCTGCCTCACCTTTTTGATCTCCTTATATGCCCGAAAGGTCACTTCTTGCACTGCTTCTGTTGCATCGTGTTCATTTCTAAAATACGAGTATGCTATTTTATACAAGCTCATTTTATGCAAAGAAATTAATTCATAAAACGCTTCATCATCATACTTTTGTGCACGTTTTACTAGTTGTTCAAAATCCAAAGTGTCTCCTCCCCATAAACCTCTCTATAATATTAGAGCACATTAGCACCAAAATAGTTTTCTTTTTTATGACTGTTTTTCAGATTAATTTTGCTTGCCGTACTAAGGTAGTAAGTTTAAACTAAGCGTCCGTTTCATCTTTTCTAAATTAACAATGATGTTAACTGGAGAATAATCAGTTTTTGCTGTCATTTTTCAGTAACAATAGCAACGAGGTTTACGTTGACATAAACACTCATTTTGTAATGGCTATTGTCTTTATACTCTTCCATTAAAACATTACATCCACCCTTTGAAATCTGAGAACAGTACATGTTGAGGAAGAAGCAGTAAGAGCATCAGGTAAACGATGCTTTTGTGCTTGGTTTTGTAATTAATAGTTCACCAACTTTTTTCTCTAAGCACCTTCACAAGAATTTTCAACAACAAATGGTTAGCTGAGCGTTATGAAAAGAACCATAACAAAAAACGTTAATAAGTCCAAATCCTTATCAACGTTCGCATTTATGTAGTATTTTTAATATATTTTAATATTCTGTCATTGCTATGTAGAGAAATGGAGTATCATTTCAGAAAAACAGAGACCTCATTATCTAGTATATTTAGCAATAAGGTTTGCGAAAGGCTGTTTTCACATAGATTATTGTTTTTTATACTAATAAATAAACACGAATACAATTAGATTTCGTGGCATCTTTTCTTATATAAAACGATTACTGTTGAGTCAAACGGCATCTTTACCTTCTAGTTTTGAAATTATGAAAATTTACGAAAAGATAGTAGGCTAAAAAGTTATATCAAATTCATCCATTGGCCAGTAACGTAAATTGACCTTTCCAACAATTTGATCTCGTTTAATAAACCCAAAATGCCTCCCATCCCAACTTTTGCGACGGTTATCCCCTATAACAAATACTGAGTCTGCTGGAACATTGGCTTCACCAGTAATTTCTTGTAGTGTAAAATCTCCTGTAAGTTTACCTTCAACGAGTCTTTCTTTAAATGGAAGAAGGTATGGCTCTTGAACAGGTTTATCATTAATATATAAAACGTCTTGCTTGTATTCAATTTTGTCACCTGGTAAACCGATCACACGTTTCACATAGTCATCCTCACTATCTGAATGAAAGACAACGACATCAAAATGCTCTAGATCTCCTAAACGATAGCCTATTTTATTTACCATTAACATATTACCATCCTGAAGGGTAGGCATCATCGATTCACCTTCTACTACATAATTCGTAAAGAAGAATGTTCTAAAAAATGCAAAAATAATAATTCCAATACCTATAGACTTAAGCCATTCAATTCCTTCTTTTTTAATATTTTTTTCTTGTTGAGGCATTGTCTATTAACTCCTTCATAACTATTTTTTAATTTTATTTTATCAGTATCAGTATCATGGAACAATAATCAATTTGCTGTTTGCTTAATATTAAACCTTGCTTCTAGTCTTTTCCCTACGACCCATAATATGAAAATGATAATAACAACAATAATTGATCGAACAGGCTGCTGAACTAAAGCAGCAATATCATACCCAACCCAACTCATTGTAAAAATCATCACCATTTTCCCACACAATACAGCAAGAATAAATTGAGGTACACGTACGTTTGACAAGCCAGCAACAATGTTAACAGCTGCAGATGGGGTAAATGGAAAGCATAGGAGTAAAAACAATGGACCGAACCCATGTCTATCAACCCAATTCATTAAGCTTTTCACTTTAGGATGGCGGCTAACAAAAGAAAAGAAGCGTTGTTGGCCAAATTTTCGGACTAGAAAAAACACCGCTATTGAACCCGCACATGCACCAATCCAAGAAAAGATAAAACCGAGCCAAAGTCCAAACGCAGCCGCATTTGCCATCACAAAAACAAATAAAGGAAAGAACGGTAAAAACGCTTCAATTAATGGAAGGAAAATTCCAGGCAGTGGTCCTAATGAGCGATATTCTTCCAGTACAGATAATATATTTTCTAACGTTATAAGTTCTCTTAACGTGTCTAGGTCCATGTCTATTACTCCTCATCGTCAGATACATATTTTTTACCCACTATTTCATATATTGTACACGTATAATGTTAATTTTGGGAAATATAATATCAAACAAATGTCATTTCTACAACTATTGTGAATTATACCCTTTTCACAATTTTAGATACTTGTTTTTTTTCATAATTTATAATAAGATATAAACCAAACATACGTTCTCTATTCCTGTAATAAAGCTGTTTTCACATTCATTATAGTTTTTCATAATCACTTTTCTTCTTATTCATACCCATGTGCTAAACTTTGCTAGCTTGCTTATTTTACAGTAAAGTTTACACAATTTTTTAAGAAAACCACGAGGAAGCATTAATTCTTCACTCGTTATAACATACTTGAAAAAGCTTTCTGAAAGGAGAAATAGTATGACGAGAATTCCAAATGAAGAACGAGCAATGATGGAGTTGGCCATTTATTTGCCTATGTTATTAATTGTTTTAAACAAAGACTTAGCAACCATTCAACAAAGTAATTTCAAACTAAAAAAGCCATACGTAACTATTATTGAACAATCAATGAAACAAATACAAATAGATTTACAACACATAAAGAAAGAAATGTACAAAAATGATTTAAAAGTATGTGAAGTAAACCGAGATGAAGCTTTCACAGATTTTCTATTTATTTATAAAGGGTATGAAGAGCGACACAATTACTTTAATCCGCGTATAAGAAATAAAGTACAGGACCTAATGATTGTATACTTGCAAGATAACAAAATTAATTCGGCGAAGCCTATTGATACGAAAGAAGGAACATTATCAAATTCAAAAATGACATAGTATGAATGCAAGACTTTACCCATTGTCGATTATCTTATGGCAAGCAAGGTAACCGCAAATCAACATATAATCGTAATATTGCTCCGAAATATAAGTATCCTATGTTAAAACGCACATAGTTGGATGTAATTAAATGTGTTACTACTGATATCATGTATGTTGATCAGCAAATCTAGAGGAAATAAAAATCATATATACAACTTTGTATTACTGTTGTATATATGATTCGAGATTGTTGTCTTTACTCCTTTTAATTTCAATGTTTACCGAGTAATTATCGTTGTTCATACTAAAATATAAACACGTATTCAATTAGTGTTCGTAGCACCTTTTCATCAGTAATTAACTGCAATCGCTAAACCACTACCTACATACCAAATTTCGTTAACATTGCAACAAAGTTTACAAAAGACTATTTTCACATAGATTCTTGTTTTTCGTATAAAAAATAAACACGTATACCATTAGATTTCGTGGCATCTTTTCTTCTATAAAACAATGTTTTTCCATAAAATAACATTTTCACCTTCTTTAGGAACAATTGCAACAAAGTTTACGCACGCAAAGGGCCTTTCATTTAGTCATGTTTACTTTTATCTTCCATTATGTAACTATGACTAAATTCTTGCCCATTCTTTTTCTCTGGAGTTAGCAAAAATGCCATTTTTCTATTATGGTTATCAATGCGGTGTGTTAATTTTGTTTGCAACTGAGCGGTACGATGTAATTGATTCTTAAATGATCTATGAGAGATAGGCAATTCAATGTTTGTTTTATTTACAAAGATTACATCAGTTTTATTTCCAGCGACTGGCTTATGATCCTGAACGTGAGGGTGTGAAATCCAAGCACATAACGATTTTTTTGGTGAGAGTGTAGGGAAGAGGTAAATCATGTTAGATGGCTCAATAGCGATGGGAGCTTTATAAGATATTCCAATAATCTTATATGTACCCTCACGCCTTCCTTTGAAGCTTGTACCGTAATAAATACAACTTCTTTCAATAATTTGAAGCGGCTTCATTAATACAATAAACTCCTCAGTTTCTTCTATAATTTTTGAAACTGGCCTTCCTCCATAAATATGTGGCAAGATAGACATTGTGTGCCTGTTTACCTCATAACCTTGCAAGACACCATGTGACCCAGCATTCATTTCATCAACTCCTAACTATAAATTTTAACCTAAATATTTCCTTTATATAATAGCACACAAATTTGTTCATTTATTTGAATTCACAAAATATTCATAATATAAGTGATTTCTGCCATAGAAAATCACTTATATAATTTTACGAATTATTTTTTGATTGTCCTATTTCTTTTTGAGCAATATATTCATTAGCTTCTTGCTGTATGACATGCTCGTTTGTTGAATCACCAGAAAACTGAATTTCTGATTTAAATGGATTATTTGAATCAAAATTTGCAGTAAGCATAACTGAGGGATTAAGTGTCGTTCCCAAAGGTAATTCCGTCTCATCTTCCATCGTCGACTTTACTTTATTTTGTTTATCCACTAATTATTCCTCCATTCAAAGTTCTATACAAATAACATGTTCCATTAATGTAATTTTATTCACAATCATGTAATTTTATCTATTTTCCGAATATTTTAAATTTTTGGTTGATTTTTCACTTAATTATCCATATAATATAAAAAAGACGTAGGAGGGATTTTTAATGAGAGAAAAAAAGTCGTATACTGAGATCATGAAATCCCACGGCAAAGATCAAAAATTGCTACACGATGCTACTATGATTGATGTATACATTCAAATGGTAATAGACTCTGCTATTTATGATAGAAAAAAAGAACTACTTTTACAAAAAATTGATGCTGCTTTAGATTGCAGGAACAATGAGTTGTTTATGAATCTTTCACAGGAATATAACAACTTACTAAAGCTTTCCTCATAACTATTTTCTTGATCAAAAGCTACGTACTTAAATGCTGAGTACGTAGCTTTTTTTGCTGCAGTTATAGCATCTCATCTAAAATTTCATACAAATCGTCTCTTTCGGCACTTAATAATTCTTTCTTTTGCTGTAATTCTAATAAATTTGTTAGTTCAAATTCTTGTTCCATTAGCTGCTCAATCTTATTAATTTCAGCTTCTAATGCTTCAACTTTTATTTCTATTTGTTGCACTGTTACAATTTCTTGTTTATTAACGGCTATCATTGTTTTTTTGACATAATGATTTTCACTTTTTGTTTTAGCTGGAGTTAGATTAAGTTCTTTTCTTTTTCCTTTTGCTTCATCGTAACTACCTTCATATCTTGTTAGTCCATAGTCTTCAATCCAATAAGTTACCTTAAAGCATTTATTTAGCAAATAACGATCGTGTGATACACAAATCAGCGTCCCAGCAAAATCTTCAATTGCATCTTCAAGTACCTCACGAGAGTCAATATCAAGGTGGTTTGTTGGTTCATCTAAAATGAGCACATTAATTTGTTGGTGCATAAGTTGGGCTAAGCGCAACCTCATTCGTTCACCACCACTAAGGCTTGAGACTTTTTTAAAAACATCCTGGCCATAAAACATAAATCTAGCTAAAATGTGCCGAGCATCAGCTTGTGATATTGGTACTACATTACAAAAGTGCTGAAGAATCGATTCTTCTTTGTTGTCATACTTAAGCTGTTGGGATAGATAACCTATTTTAACTTGATTTCCTACTTTAACATCCCCTTCGTCTACTTGTTCATTACCTAATATCATTTTTAATAATGTTGTTTTGCCGCTTCCATTATTTCCTACAATTGCCACCCTATCTCGAAATCTAACATACATTGAGGCATCGTTAAAAAGTTTTTTCCCTTCAAACTTTTTACATATTTGATCAATGACGATGACGTCCTTTCCACTTCTATCCTCCATATTAAACGAAAGTCCCATTTTCTTTCTTTCAAGAATCGGACGTTTTAGTTTTTCCATCCTCTCAATTGCACGCTCCATATTTTTTGCTCGTTTATGCAATCCTTCATTTGGTGGATTCGCACGGTTTGCCCATTCTTTCAACCGTTTAATCGTTTCTCTCATCTTTTTAATTTTCTTCTGTTGCTCCTCATAAGCTGCAAATTCAGCAAGTAATCTTTCTTCCTTTTCTTTAATAAATGCAGAGTAATTACAGTGGTACGTAGACAGTTCGCCAGCTTCCAAATCATAAATCTTTGTAACAGTTTGATCTAAAAAATATCGATCATGAGATATTACGAAAACTGTGCCTTCATATTGAGTTAAATACTGTTCAAGCCATTCTACAGCGTCTATGTCTAAATGATTGGTCGGTTCATCAAGTAATAACAGACTTGGCTGTTGTAGAATAACTAACCCAAGTCCAACTTTCGTCTTTTCACCACCACTAAGTTCATTAAACCTTTGTTCAAGCATTGCTTCAATTCCTAAACCATTAGCTACCTTCATGATCTCAGCTTCAATTTCATAGCCACCCAAGTTAGAGAATTGTTGTTGGACTATCCCGTACTCTTCTAATAACAACTCAAGTGACTGTTGTTTTTGCTCACTTGCCATATCTCTTTCTAATTTTTTCATTTTTTGTTCCAGTTTTTTCACATGTGAAAAAGCATGTTGGAGAACATCTAATACTGTTGTACTAGCTTCAAAACTTGGAATTTGTGCAAGGTACCCAACTTTACAACCTTTCTGCAGATAAATTTCTCCACTATCAGGCTGTTCTATATCTGACAACAATTTAAAAATAGTTGTTTTTCCACTACCATTTTGCCCTACAATTCCAATTCGCTCTCCAGTTTTTATTTCAAAGGAAATATTTTCGAATATCTGATTTCCACCATACATTTTACTAATATCATTCGCAGCACATACGATCATTTATAACCACTCCTTAACAAATTTTTAGACTAGCTAATGGGTCTTTATTATTTAAAGGGCTGTTTTCACATTAATTGTTACTTGTGTATTAAAATCTAATCACAATTATTACTAACGTTCGGGGCATCTTTCTTCTATTAAACGATGCCTTTTATGTCCGACGTCTTTATCTTCTAATTAAGAAACCATAGCAACAAAGTTTACGAAAAGAGCCATATAAAAACACAAAAAAAGCCATAGGTAAGATTCAACTACCCATGACTTTATGAAACATAAATTTACTTAACAAGAAATCATCAATCGTACACAAATTGGCATAAGAATTTAAACACAAAAAAGGAGAGCATGACTCTCCCCATAGTTGCCGATCAGATTTCTGTCAGAAATTTATATTAGATGGTGTTCAGATATGCTAAGAAAATTAGTCAGATTTTTCGACGCTACATTCTCCAACTATTTTCTCACCTTCTGAACACACACTATTAGGGTTAAGAGACCTTACATTCTGTTCAATATGATGTTGTTTCTAAAAATGGGCATACGTATCCCATTGAAAACAACACCATGAAAAATCGCACGGCAAATATAAATATATGCTAAAAAACCATTGCGATTAATAACAGAATGTAACATCTCTACACCTCCTTATCATTTTACAAGATATTTTTATTGTATCAACTGAATCATAAAAATTCAAACTTTTTCTATAAATAGGACTAACTTATATCTATTACTTAATTAGTATGTTGATGAAGGACTCTTATTGTTAACTTTATTGCTATTGAGACTAATATTGGACAGCAACAACTAAATTTAAGTAATTAACCTAATTTTATATGAGAAAAGCTTTTTCGAGATCTACGTAAATACTGGTTAATTTACTACATCCAGTGTAAGCAAAAACTGTATAATAATTATTTGTAAAAGATATAATTTTTAGAAAAGTGTTAAGTATTAATAAAAAATTGATATAATTATCCTATCTATCAAAAATTTGGTGTAGGAGTTGATATGTTCATGGATTCTCTTCATAATTTTTATCAAAAGGATTTAAAACAAAAAAACAAATTAATGTTAATAGTTGTCATCATTTCAATTATATTAGGTACAGTCTCAAATATTTCAATGGAACAGCCCTTGTACATAACGGTTACGATGTTAATTGGCGGTATTCTATTGATTAGTTATGGCATTGTGACACAACTTAATAGAAAGAGTGGAGCACATTTTTATATACCTGTTGTCACAATCGTTATAGCTGCTATGTTCTATTTTATAATTACGCAAAAAGTTTTCTTTGTATCTTTAGCATATCCGTTTTATGTGTTAATGATATCTATGATACATGGTCGAAGAAGAACCCTTTTCCTTGGTTTTGTATTATCGTTAGGTATGATGCCAACAATGTTTATTCTTGATGACTACTTGAATATTAATATTTATGAAATTATAAATATCTCCATTTTACTCATACTAATAACTTGTATTATATTTACAGTTCAAAAAATAAATCGTAACCATATCTCCCAAGTAAAAGATAGTTTACAACAAATACAGCAAGCAGCACAAAAAGAAATAACTCAAAAACTCGAGATTGAAAAAGAGGCTGAAAAAATTAACCAAAAGATGGTTGACCAATATAATCATGCCTCCTCAACAATGACAAATAATATGGAAGTAGCTGCAGCTATACAACAACTATCATCAAGTAGTTTTACACAATCTGAAGCAATTACAACAATAGCTGAACAAATTGAACAAACGACAACTAATATTGAACAGATCTCTACAAATGCAGCTAAGTTAAAAGAGAAATCAAGTGCATCATCAGACCTTGCAGTTAATGGTGAACGAAAAATGGGCTATTTATTAGAAAACACCGTAGAATTAGACGTAGTCATGAAGGATTTAGCAGTTACATTTCGTGAATTGAACGAAAAAATTAACGAAACAAATATTTTGACTGAAGGAATTAAAGAAATAACAACAAAGACAAACCTACTAGCATTAAATGCATCAATTGAAGCTGCAAGAGCAGGAGATTATGGCAAAGGGTTTGCAATCGTAGCCGATGAAATACGACAATTAGCACATTTAACCGAGCAGTCAACGGAGGAGATTACTAATAATTTACAAGAAGTAAATGGAAAGACAAGTGAAGCTAATCTAAGACTAAATGAGAGCTCAGAACAGCTTAGTAAAAATGTTGACATAACGAAGGAGACAGAAAATAGCTTTCGATCCTTAAACAAAGTAGTAAATGAGTTAAACAACCAGATGATTCAATTTGAAAAGCTTGCGGATAAAGTAAACGATACATCAATTATCATCAAATCATCTACGGCAGATTTTGCTTCGACATTTGAACAAACGTCTGCAACCTTCCAACAAATAGCATCGTCTGTTGACATTCAAAAAAAGAGTAGTAAAGAGCTTGTTACATATTTAGATGATACGAAGGAAAGTTTAGAAATGATGAGAAATATGTTTAATGATGAGAAGATTGATTTATAGGGACAAGCTTGTTTTCACATTGATTGTAGTTTGTCATACTTAGAAATAAGCTCATTCTAATTAGTGTACATGGCATCTTTTCTTCTGTACAGATGACGAACAATGTAAAACTTCTTTTTATAGTACTAATTTATCAATAGCAACAATGTTAACGAAAAGAGCCTTATTAAGCTGAAAGTCTGACTTTGCTTCATCTTGCTGTACAATTTTAAACAATAACAACGAAATTTATGAAAAAAAGCCTGTTATTTCATAATGATCACAGATGAATAAAACTCATCTAGCTGTTCTATGAAGCATTAATAACAACAGAACAGCCTTATAAAGCTAATAATATTAAGAGAGAAGGTATGAAATGAAAGTACTTGTTGTAGGTGCTAATGGTGGTACGGGACGAATAATATTACAATTACTCGATCAGAATGAGGAACATGATGCTGTTGCAATGATTCGTGATGACTCACAACGTGATCACCTTATTAGTCTTGGGGCTAGCTCAACAGTTTTAGCTGATTTAGAAAAAGATATGAGCCATGCTATCGAAGGCTGTGATGCTATCATTTTCGCAGCTGGTTCAGGATCAAAAACTGGAGCAGATAAAACAAAACTCGTTGATGAACAAGGTGCAATTAACTTAATAAAAAAGGCGGAAAGGTGTGGAGTTAACCGCTTTATCATGTTAAGTTCTGTTGGGGCAGATCTACCCGACCTTGGCCCTACTGAATCAATGAAAGTATATTTAAAATCAAAAGGGATAGCTGATGAATATTTAAGCAATAGCTCACTCGTATATACGATTGTCCGTCCAGGTAGGCTTTCTTACGATGCAGGAACTGGACATATTAACATATCTAAAAAACTAGCTGACTATTCAGGTGATATATCTAGAGAAGACGTGGCAAAAGTACTTGTAGAATGTTTAAACATTCAGAATACCTATGGGAAAACATTTGAAATTTTGTCTGGACAGACGGATATTATAGAAGCGTTGAATAACATATAATCAATTTAAAGAGACATATTATTTTATGCTTATAATATTTTCTCTGTAATTCAAACATAGCTCATAACATCAAAGGCGTATCTGCTTTATAGCAGTGACAACCGTATATGTTATTCCTATTTTTTCCTGTTAATAAATAAACACACATACAACTATAGTTTCGTGACATCCTTTTTTCTATTATATGATAATAATCACATAAGACTTTTAGTATAAATAACAACAAAGTTAAATCTAACGAAAAACACTGGCCTTTTGTGTGCCAGTGTTTATTCTTTATTTCATTTCCCCATTTATGTTAACCCTTGACACACTAGTTAGTTATGCATTGGTAACAAATTGTTCTTCCTCTGTTGAACCTTTTAGAGCTGTTGTTGATGATTTTCCTCCTGATACAACTTGAGACACTTCATCAAAATAACCTGTACCTACTTCTCTTTGATGCTTTGTAGCAGTGTAACCATGTTTTTCATTTCCAAATTCCGCTTGCTGTAATTCCGAATATGCAGCCATTCCTCGCTCTTTGTATCCACGAGCTAACTCGAACATACTATGGTTTAACGCATGGAAGCCTGCAAGTGTTACGAATTGGAACTTATACCCCATTTTACCTAACTCTTTTTGGAATTTTGCAATCGTTTCATCATCTAGTTTTGCTTTCCAGTTAAACGAAGGTGAACAGTTGTATGCAAGAAGTTTATTTGGATATTTTTCATGAATTGCATCTGCAAACTGCTTTGCTTGCTCAAGATCAGGTGTTGACGTTTCACACCAAATTAAATCTGCATACGGAGCATATGCTAATCCTCTAGCAATTGCTTGCTCAATGCCAGGCTTCGTACGGAAGAAACCTTCAGGTGTTCTTTCACCAGTTAAAAACGCTTTATCGTTATCATCAATATCACTAGTAATCATATCAGCTGCATCGGCATCTGTTCTAGCGATCAATAGGGTTGGCACCCCCATTACGTCAGCGGCTAAACGGGCAGAGATTAAGTTACGGACAGCAGTTTGTGTTGGAAGTAGAACTTTCCCCCCTAAATGACCACATTTCTTTTCAGATGACAGCTGATCTTCAAAGTGCACTCCTGAAGCACCAGCTTCAATCATTCCTTTCATGAGTTCAAAGACATTTAATTGACCTCCAAATCCAGCTTCAGCATCAGCAACAATTGGTGCAAACCAATCAAATTGATTATTCTCTTCTAAATGATGAATTTGGTCTGCACGTTGTAGGGCTTGATTAATTCGTTTCACAACAGAAGGAACACTATTGGCTGGATATAAGCTTTGATCAGGATACATTTGCCCTGCTAAATTTGCATCTGCAGCTACTTGCCAACCACTTAAATAAATTGCTTTTAAACCTGCTTTCACTTGTTGAACAGCTTGATTACCTGTTAACGCACCTAGTGCATTAACATAATCCTCCGTATGAATTAAATCCCATAACTTTTCTGAGCCTTTTTTTGCTAATGTATATTCAATATCAATCGAACCTCGAAGCTTAATTACTTCTTCTGCACTATAAGGTCTTTCAACCCCATTCCAACGCTTATCCATACTCCAGCTTTCTTCTAATTTTTGAACTCTTTCATTAGTCATAATCATATTCCTCCTTGTATTTTAAGTACTTTATCTTTCCTATTAGTTGTTAATACTTATAACAATGACTTCACAAGCTCTTCTTTTTTATATGAAGCCATTTGATGGTGATCCTATAAGAATTAGGTTTAAACAGTATCTTTTCTTCTATATAAAAGACGAAATGACATATCAAAACCTTTTATAGTTCAACCCAGCATACCTTTATTTCCAAATTCCGCTTACAAGGTTTTATACCCAGGTAAAGTTAAAAACTCTGTAAATTCATCATTTGAAATTAACTGTTCAAATAGCTCGTTTGCTTCATGATATCTACCTTTTGAAAATGTCTCTTCTCCAACCTCTTGTTTAATTTTCACAAGCTCTTCTTCTTTCAACTGTTGAACAAGCTCAGAGGTGATTTTTCTTCCATCCTCGAGAATTCCTTGAGAGTGACGTATCCATTGCCAAAGTTGCGCACGAGATATTTCAGCAGTCGCTGCATCTTCCATTAAATTATGAATTGGAGCAGCCCCTCTACCAGACAACCATGACTCAATATATTGAATTCCTACATTAATATTAGTGCGTACTCCATTCTCAGTAATTTTTCCATCTGGTACTGCGAGTAGTTCTGTAGCCGTGACGCAAACATCTTCCCGTTTTCTATATATTTGGTTCGGTTCAGGCATTTCATTATTAAAGATTTCCATTGCAACAGGAACTAGCGCTGGATGTGCAACCCAGGTCCCATCATGACCGTCTAGCACTTCTCTCTCCTTGTCAGCTTGAACCTTTTTAAAAGCTTCTTCATTTGCTTTTGGATCATTTTTCACTGGAATTTGTGCAGCCATACCACCAATTGCAGGTGCACTACGTCTATGACATGTCTTAATCGCAAGCAGTGAATAAGCTCTCATAAAAGGAACTGTCATCGTAACGAGTGAACGATCAGGTAAAATAACGTGTTCAAAATTTCTTAATTTTTTAATATAGCTAAAAATATAGTCCCAACGTCCACAATTTAACCCTGCTGAATGATCGCGTAACTCGTATAATATTTCATCCATTTCAAAAGCTGCTAATATTGTTTCGATTAATACAGTAGCTTTAATTGTCCCTTGCGGAATATTGAGCTCATTTTGAGCAAAAACGAATACGTCATTCCACAATCTTGCTTCCAAGTGACTTTCGAGCTTCGGTAAATAAAAATATGGTCCGCTATTTCGTGCTAAAAGTGTTTTAGCATTATGAAAAAAATACAATCCAAAGTCTATTAAACTAGCGGACATACTCTTGCCGCCGACTGTGACATGTCTTTCTTCTAAATGCCAACCACGGGGACGTACGACCAACGTGGCAACTTCTTCATTCAAGCTATATTTTTTTCCATTTGGATTTTCAAATGTAATGGTTTTGTTCACTGCATCTCTTAGATTTATTTGCCCTTCTATACAATTTCGCCAAGTTGGAGAATTAGCATCCTCAAAATCAGCCATGAACACTTTTGCACCAGAATTTAATGCATTAATGACCATCTTTCTTTCTACAGGGCCTGTTATTTCGACTCGTCGATCCTGGAGGTCTTTAGGTATGGGAGCAATAGTCCAATCACCTCGTCGAACACCGGATGTTTCTTCCAAGAAGTCTGGCAATTTCCCAGCATCGATTTTCTGCTGTCGCTCACCTCTTTTTAGTAGTAACTCTTTTCTTCTCTCACCAAATTTTTTCTCTAACTTTTTAACAAACTTTAATGCTTCAGGTGTCAAAATTTCATCATACTGTTCATTTCTCTTACTGTGAACTTGAATACCTGACGTCTGTATCGTCATCAGCAGCTACACACCCTTCCACCTATATTGTTATAATACAGTTTTATTTAACTAATAGTATTATATAACAGAACAGAGGAATTGCAAGCTATTTTTTAAAAAATCTGATAATTTTGTACGTATTTCTGATTTATCAAATAAAAATTCTTACATTTTTTTTCGAACTCCAGGCTCAGTCATTCCTGTTGTATAGCGCTCATAGCTTTTATATAGTTTGATATATAGAATTGCACTCATAAACGCAAAAAATAGAATTACGCTAAAGATCCCCATAGGAGAAATCCATTCAGCTAGGAATACAGTTAATGGGGCTAAAAATCTACCAATTGTAAACTGTAGTCTAGCTGCCCCCATATATTTTCCTCTAGCATGTTCTGGAGCGTAGTCACTAACAAAATTATTTATTACTGGGGCTCTCACGATTTCTCCGAAAGTAAAAATGATTGTTAGTAAAATTAGCACCCATATGTTTGTAGTAAATCCAACTAAAAACATGCCACCCACAGCTAAAATTGCTGAAAGAATAAAAACGTTCCGATCAGTCCAATTTTTTAACAATTTTGTTATAGGTAAAACAAAAAACACGAACAGGACACCGTTTAACACTAACATCCAGGCAAAAATCTCTTTACTGTCAAGTGATACAGAAAAGTTATTCCAAACAAATAGCTTTTGAGAAGGAACATAATTAATAATGTATACTGATAAATATAAGTCTAATTGCATAATAGCGATAACAGCAGAAACGCCTCCGAGCATGTACAACAAGAAGACTTTATCTCTAATAATCTCTCCATACCCCTTCCATTCTTCTTTAAATCCACTGGAAATAGATTTTACATTCATTCGTTCTCTTGAGTAATTTGGCATGGATTCGTCTACCTTTACATAAATAATAATTGAGTAAACTAACATCACTATTGTGCAAGCCCATAACAATTCACTACGATAACTAAAAAAGAAAAACGATCCTAAAACTGGCCCGATAACAGCACCAATATTATTAGCTGTCATAAAAGTTGCATACACTCGTTTCCTCACTTGCTGTGGTATTAAGTCAGCGATCATTGCATCACTAGCTGGTCCGTATAATGCACCTCCTAAGCCAGTTCCAACAAACGCCAAATAGCTTAACCAATACGAATCTGATATAGCAAAAATACAAAACATTATTGTTCTAATCGATGTCCCTATTAACATAGCAGCACGTCTACCTAACCTATCAGCTAGATTCCCACCAATGATAATTCCAATGATTCCTATGAAAGGGGGGATCGTCATAAGGATTCCAGCAATATTATTTCCTAATGCACTTCCGAAGTAATAAGTAATGAACGGAAAATACATCCAATACAGCAAATTAAATAACATTTCACCAATTAACCGAATTTTTAAGCTTGTATTCCATGTACTAATTTTCATATAATTACTCCTCTCCATATGACCATTAACACTTTTTTAGCTGCTGTATAGAAAATATATCTAAAAATCCCATAAAATTGTAGACTTATAAAAATGAATAATTTATAAATAATAATATGAATATTAAGGGGATCGTCATTTTAATTTGAGTGCAGCAAAAAAGGAACGTTTATTCGTACAATAAATAAAGACTCTGGATAAAAGTTTTAAAATACTTTTATCCAGAGTCCTTTTTACTATAGGCTGTTGTATTACAAACGAGTACAGCCAAATTTTATTAAACCCGAAAATGATGTTCTAATAAGTCATATTAAACAAAGCGCCAACGATACGAAAGAATAGTATGAATGCGGAAATAATTATGTGGTTTTTTTTTAACATTTTGGATTTGAAATGATCAATGAGTTAGATTACCTGCTCTTCTATGGAAAGAGGCACTCTCATACTCTAATGGGGGTGCCTTTATTCTAAAACATCTCATTATCATTTTTCTTAATTATTACGTTACTTGAAGAGTATCTTTATCATTTTTTTTACTTAAAGCTATTCTCTTCATCCATTGATACAAATATATCGAAATAATTAGGGTAACTATACCTAAAGCATGTCCTGCAACTACATCTGTAGGATAATGCGCTGACAGTATAATGCGACTTAGACCGATTAAAAATATTAGAATACTTCCAAAGATGCCAACGATAAACTTTGCTTTGAACGATGTTACATTCACGACAATTAAATACGTGGCCAGTCCATATGCTAACAAACCAGTCATTGCATGACCACTCGGAAAACTGTAGCCTAATGCATCGATAGCAGGATCGATCAAAGGTCGTTCCCTTTGATAAAAATCTTTAATCGCTTTATTAAATTCATTTTGCAAAATAACCATCGTTATGAGTAGAATAATACCTTTGAAATCACGATATCTCCATATTAACCATACTAACATTATAACTAGCATTGTGATGACACCAGGCTTATTCCCAAGCCAAGTGATTTTCGCAAATACTTGATATAAAAATGATTGAGACTCTAAGACGAAGATATTTCTTATTGCTGTATCAAAGGCTACTTGATCAGACTGTTGAACAACCTCAGCTATAATAAAGAATATAGCAACCGCAACAAAACAAATAGTTATATATCCAATATGATGAGCGACAGGGCGTTTATTTCTCACTACAGGTTGTCTATTAATCTCCATATTTATTTATCTACTCCTTTTTGACGTAATAAATGAATCACTTTATTCGGATAATCTGTCATTATTCCATCGGCACCTTGTTCAAGTAAATATTCTACCATGTCTAAATCATTAATTGTCCAGTATTGGACAGCTATATTTCTTTCATGTGCTGCATCAATTAATTTTTTCGTAGTAAGATCAAAAATACTTGAGTGAGTAGGTAGTTGTAGAGCTTGTTCCTTTAACGGAATTATATTTCCTAAAAATAACTTTTGAAAAATGACATATTTTTTCGTAGTAGCACTTGAAGTACTTATAGCAACTTCTCCATTAGTTATATCGTAAAAATAATTTGCTATTTCGTCATAGAAAGATGCTATAATCACTTTATCTTCCATTCCATATTGAAAAATAATATCAGCAAATTTCTCCGTTAACTTCGTATCATTTTCTTTAATTTCTATGACCATAGGCAAATGACTATACGATTCGAACACTTCGGTTAGAGTTGGGATCGTAACACCTTTACCTCTATAAGGAAATGAGCCATCTGGACCTACAAAATGATAGCCAGCGTCAAACGATTTCAATTCTTCAACAGAATATTCAGATATTTTTCCCTCTCCATTAGTTGTTCGATCAATGGTTTCGTCATGCATGACTACTACTTGTCCATCTTTTGATAGTCTCACATCAAATTCTAGCATATCTACTCCGAGTGAATCAGACAGTTTGAATGCCTCTAACGTATTTTCAGGAGCTATTCCAGCTCCTCCACGGTGAGCGATCACATCTGGCTTTCCACCTTCACGCAGAATAGTATTACTTTCATTCTTCTTAACAGGAATGATTTGGACAATCAAAAAGAACAAAATAATTACAGTTAGTACAATTAATAACATATTTCTTACAAACCTTCCTCTCGTTTTCCTCTTCTCAGTTACAATTTCCAAACATATTTCCCCCTTGTCTTTCTATATAAATATAGCTCAATCACAACAACAATAAAGATATTTTACACTGTTAATACTAATTTTATATTATTTAATTATTTATTTATATAAAATCATGTTAATTCTTATAAAAATGTAAGCGCTTAAAGACAACGACTATCTACGAACTATGAAAAAATGTGTTATCTTTTCATCTGTAAAACGATGACAGCCTCATATAAGTTCATCCTGCTACGGCTTCTTTAGCCCAGTTATTATAGTGTATTTAAACGCCTCACTACTTTTCTATAATAAAATATTATATCAGATGAAGTAAGTACTCCACCTGACACTTTTTACCATCTTTAAATACAAAATCACTTACACTTATGCTTTCTAGCGTTTCTTAGTTATTTTCGCTCCTCTATATAAGCAATTCGTTCAAGTATAGTTGGATGACCATATCTAAATATTTTTACAATAAATGGAGGATTCACTTGACTAAGTCCCGCACGTGACAATTCTTGAAAAGTTTGAATGGCTGCTTCATTGTCCTTAGTCATATCAATCGCGTATACATCTGCTGTATGCTCCTGATATCTAGAAACAACGTTTTCCAATGGGCTTGCTATAAATGTTAGCATAGAAAATACAAGTAACAACAATGGAAGTGCATGTAACTCTCTTAAGTCACGAATATGTAGAATATCCTTCCACCTATGAATGCAAAAATGTAAAATTTTATTAGTTAAATA
The DNA here is from genome assembly GCF_051842895.1 of Cytobacillus sp. Hm23. Taxonomy (NCBI): domain Bacteria; kingdom Bacillati; phylum Bacillota; class Bacilli; order Caryophanales; family Bacillaceae; genus Cytobacillus; species Cytobacillus sp. Hm23. The sequence goes on along the minus strand of NZ_JBPXRQ010000037.1, from coordinate 15,853 downwards.
TAAGCCAATAAGAGAGAGAATTAAATAACCCGCTATACCAAAATAAATATGCTTTTTCACATAGTGTCCCATTTCATGAGCCATGATAAATAAAATCTCTTGTTCATTAAGCCTATTTAATGTTGTATCCCATAACACAATTCTTGAGTTGTCCCCTATTCCAGTGACATAAGCATTCAAGGCATTTGTTTTTTCAGACATATTAACCTCAAATACATGATCAGCAGGGATGTTCGCTTGTTCTGCCATTTGTAAAATTTCTTCTTCAAGCTCTTTATTTTTAAGTTCGTAAAAATCGTTATAAAGAGGATCAATAATCACTGGTTGTACAAACATTAAAAATAAGGAAAATGGGATTGACAAGACCCATGCATAAAACCACCATCGCTTCTTTGCTTTTGTAATGAGAAAAAATAAAGCATAGGCGATAATGACTAAAAATCCAAAATCAAGCCAGAAATCGATTAATCGGTCTTTTAACCACCCTGATGTAGATTGAGTAGAAATATTGTACATTTTAGAAAAGGTGAAGCTAAACCAACTAAGTGGTAGTGTTAAAACGCCAACAAAAATAGATAACCAAAATACATAAATTGGAATTTGAATAATTTTTCTTTTAGATGTTATTTGCGCCCAAGTATTGAATTTGAATGATATTCCTAACACTAGTACAAATAAATAGATTATCCATTCGAATGGTAAGGAGAGAAAAAATAACAAATTTCTTATTTGTGAATACTCTTCACTCAACATAAGCTCACGTTCATTTAAGAACGTAGTAGGATCCGCTCCTGATCCCTTATACTGTATCGGAATTGATGTATCAGCCCAATAAAAAATATACATAGCTATTAATAGACTAAATAGTACATACGAAATTAACGTCCAACCTACAATTTTTCTCATGAATGTTAGATTCTCCCCCTTGTACTAAGTATAGCTTGCCTCCTTACTAATTGTAAGAAAAATCAGATAAAATTAGTACAAAAATTAACAATAATTTTTTTGTCATACAAAATTCATGGATATAGACACATGAATATGCAATGTTCATGTATGATTAGTATGTATAGAACCGACTTAATTTATATTGTCAAATTTGAAAGGCGTATTGGAGTGATTTCATGAAGAAGCTTTATATTACATTTGTCACCTTATTAGTACTCGGTATTTCATCAGGAATATTCTACTTTTCCGTTTATAAACAATCAGGAATGGAATTTCCGGAAGATGTTGCCATGGAAACAGCTTACGGAGAGCCATTTTCATTTACTGCAATGGAACCAAAGGTACGTCTACTAGAATTTATTTACACAAATTGCCCAGATATTTGTCCAGTAACGACTTATAAAATGAAGCAACTGCGTGAAGAATTTGAACAAGAAGGCGTCTTTGGGAATAAAGTTGAATTCATAACTATTACAATTGATCCCGCATACGATACAAAAGAAGTGTTACAGGAATATGGCAAAGCATTTGAATTAGAGCAAGGTGGCCCATGGTATCTTCTTCGTGGAAGTGAGGAAGATACAAAAAAAGTTGCCGAAGCGTTTGAATTCTTATATAGAGATCCTGGTGATGGACAATTTATTCATTCAGCCTATACATATTTATTAGACGATGAAAATAACATCATTGAAATTTTTGGTATGGGAGAAGGCTTTGACAAAGAGCGTGTATTCAAAAGAATAATGAGAACAATCAATTAAGGCATGCTTTCAGTGCTTGTCGGAGATATTAGAACATCACACGTAGCTATTTCTTTTTACGCATACAACAAGCCATGCGAAAACAGACTATATGTAAAACCGGTGGGGAGTTAACTCCCCACCGGTTTTTATGTTAATCAAGTCTGTTATATAGCACTTATTTTACAACAAAACCGATCGATCACTTGTAAACCCTGAACCACGAATGCGCTGAAACTCTGCTAATAGCCGCTCTACAGTCAATTTCTTTTTCTCTTCTCCGCTAGCTTCAAAAATAATTTGACCTTTATCCATCATAATTAAGCGGTTGCCCAAGTCAAGAGCTTGTTGCATATTATGGGTGACCATTAAAGTCGTTAGCTTATTCTTTTCTACAATTTCTTTAGTTAAATTCGTAATTAATTCTGCCCTAGCAGGATCTAATGCTGCAGTATGTTCGTCTAATAACAATATTTTTGGATCAGTGAATGACGCCATTAATAAAGACAATGCTTGACGTTCACCACCTGATAATAAACCTACTTTTGCATTTAAGCGATCTTCTAACCCCAAGTGAAGTGTCTCAAGCTGTTCTTTAAAAAACACCTTACGCTTTTTTGTTACACCCTTGTGTAAAGTTCTTCTTTGTGTTCTCGAAAAAGCCATTGCCAAATTCTCTTCAATCGTCATCGTCGGCGCAGTACCTGCCATCGGATCTTGAAATACTCTCCCGATATATTGAGCTCGCTTATGTTCTGGTAGATTCGTTACTTGTTGCCCATCAATTATAACCTCACCTATGTCGGGGAAAATCCTACCTGACACAACATTCATAAGCGTTGATTTCCCTGCGCCATTACTTCCTATGACCGTCACGAAATCTCCTTTATTTAATGATAACGTTATGTGATCTAATGCAATTTTTTCATCAAGCGTTCCTTCGTTAAAAACTTTGAAGATATGGTTAAAATCAAGCATCTATATCACCTCTTTATTCGCTAGTTGCTTGTGATCATTTGCGAATGCCTGTAATCGTTGCTTTTTGCGTTTTTTGTCCCTACGTGATTCAAATATTTTAGGAATAATTAATGCACAGACAACTATGACTGCAGTAATTAGCTTCAAATCACCAGGTTCTAGGAATTCTACACGTAAAGCAATACTTACAACAATGCGGTAAATAATTGCACCACCAATCACGGCAAATGTCGTTCGCATAATCGATTTCGTACCAAATATTGCTTCACCAATAATAACTGAGGCCAAGCCAATAATAATGATACCTATTCCCATTCCGACATCACTAAAGCCATTATATTGTGCAATGATTGCACCAGAGAAAGCGACAAGTGCATTGGATAATCCTAGTCCAACTACTGTTAAAGCATTCGTATTTGCTGAAAAGCTACGAATCATATTTTTATTGTCGCCAGTGGCGCGTAGTGCAAGTCCAATCTCCGTTTGAAGAAAGCGATCTAACATAAGTTTGATGGCAAATGTAATTATCATCATAAAAATAACAATTGCCCAAGTTTTTGGAATATACCCTGAATACCCCAATGCTCTCAACACATTAACTACACCTGTATCAAACCCTAAATTCTTCCAAAAATCTGTTAAAATTGTAACCACTGTTGTTTCATTTAACATCGGTATATTAGATCTTCCCATTATACGAAGGTTAATAGAATATAATGCAATCATCATTAAAATCCCTGATAACAGCGGATTTATTTTTCCTTTCGTATGAAGCAAACCTGTGATACAACCAGCAATAAATCCCGCTAGTAAAGAAGCGATTGTAGCAATAAAAGGATTGATACCATTTACTATTAAAATTGCGGCTACGGCTGCTCCAGTTACAAAACTGCCATCAACGGTTAAGTCTGGAAAGTCTAAAATTCGAAATGATAAGTATACACCTAATGCCATGATTGCATAAATAATACCTGACTCAAATGCTCCGAATATTGCTGTAGGCATAGTATTTTCACCCTTCCAGTTAAAAAATATATTTTATCCATAAATTGTTATGAAAAGCGCAAGCGCCTTGTAATCCCTGGAGGCTGCATTTCACAAGAAGGATTTTTTTACCTTTTGATAAAATACCGAAGTGACCTCGAGGAGATAGGCGCTGGACCTGTTCATCGATAATTCTCATACAAAGAATGAGTTCTCTCAAAACTGTTTTATTTTCTTATCTTTCAAACAGAAAAATATGTTCCTTTCTTCTATACATTAGAAAGGAACACAATAGTAATCTATTCATTACTCTTCATTTAAATATTCAGCGATATCATCCCACTTGCTATTGATTTCGATACCCATATTTTCAGCTGCTTTTTTATTAATCTGTAATTTTAAGTTTTGTGGATACTGTACTGGTAGTTCTGAAGTTGTTTTTTCTCCTGATAATATTTGTGCTGCCATCTCACCGGCTTCATAGCCAATATCAAAGTAGTCAAAACCGTAAGCAGCAAATCCACCATTTTCAACTGAATCAAGTTCACCAACAAACAATGGAATGTCATTTTCTTCTGCTACCATGATGACTGACTCTAACGCACTAACAACAGTATTATCTGTAATAATGTATATTACATCAACATTTCCAATGAGAGATTCAGTCGCTTGCTTTACCTCAGCAGATGTTGACACAGATGCTGAGACAATTTCAAGATCTGTTCCTTTCATTGCTTCTTCCACTAGCTCAACTTGTGCATTGGAATTTTGTTCTCCAGAGTTGTATACCATCCCTACACGTTTACCTTCAAAATATTGATCGATAAATTCAACTGTATTTGGTACTGCATCTGGATGTGTATCTGTTGTACCCGTTATATTCGATCCAGGCTTATCCATTGCTTCTACTAGCTCAGCACCAACCGGATCAGTTACAGACGTAAACACGATTGGAATTTCACTTGTTTCATTTAACACACCTTGAGCACTAGGAGTTGAATTAGCAAATATTAAATCTACATTATCTCCTACTAATTTCTCGGCTATTAAATTACTCGTATTAGGATCGCCTTGAGCAATTTGGACGTCATATTCAACCTCTAATCCTTTATCTGCTAATGCTTGCTTAAATCCATCAAACGCAGCATCTAATGAGTCATGCTCTACAATCTGTGTCACACCTATTTTATATGTTTCTCCAGCATCCCCCGTATTGGATCCATTGCTCTCGCTAGAGCCACAGCCACTCAAAATTAATACTGATGCAAGTGTACTGCCGAGTATACCTTTCAAACTTTTTTTCATCTTTTAAAAACCCCCTCGTAAACTATTATTCTATATTTCTTTGTCACTTCTATGCTTTTACGCTTTTATGCTTCGGTGCTTTTATGCATTAAATTATACATGAATAATATAAAACATCAAGATTTTTTTCTAAAATACGCAATAACTGTTCCATTTGAACAAAGAACATAGTCTATAAGACTTTTATTATAGCCACACTAAATAATATATGAATATTATTAATTATCTAAAAATATTACTCATTATTTTCCATGAAATTTAGGAGGTCGCTTCTCAGAAAATGCATGTAGAGCTTCCAATCGATCTTCGGTAGGAATTGTTACTTCATATGCTTTTCTTTCAATTTCCAGACCTGTTTGTAAATCGGTATTCATTCCCTGCTTTATAGCAAACTTTGCTTGTTGTAAAGCAATAGGGCCATTTTTCAGCATTTCATTAGCAAATTGTATACTTTCGTCTATTAAATGATCTCTAGGTACAACTTTAGTAACTAAACCATACGTTAAAGCCTGTGCAGAATTTAACCTTTTAGCTGTCAAAATTAATTCTAGAGCTTTTTCTGTTCCTATTATTCGAGGTAGACGTTGTGTACCGCCAGCGCCTGGAATAATAGCTAAACTCGTTTCAGTTAAGCCTAATTGTGTACCTTCAGCAACGAAACGGAAATCACAAGAAAGAGCTAACTCGAGCCCACCACCAAATGCATAACCATTTATTGCAGCAATAGTCGGTTGAGGTAGTTTATCAATGTTTGTGAATAATTGACCAATTTTAGTCAAATTTCTTTTTACCTCTGTGTCAGATAATGTTCTTCTCTCTTTTAAGTCTGCGCCTACTGAAAATGCCTTATCGCCTGTCCCCGTAAAAATAACAATTCTAATGTCATTACTAGCATGTATTTCTTCAATCGTTTTCTCTAGACTACATAGCAAATCGTAATTAAAACAATTAAGAGCCTCAGGACGATTTAATGTAACAGTTGCAATATGATTTTCGACACGAAATTTTACGACACTAATAAGATCACCTACTTCATTTATTCATAGTTATTGTTTTAATTCTAAGTGAAATGGATAAATTCCTTTTTTTAAAGAAAAATCATTCAGAAAATTTTGTTTTTTATAGAAGTATGTGTTGTTTGACAAAATATAAGCACGTATACATCTAGCGTTCTTGGCTTCTTTTCTACATTTAAAATGATTAAGTTCTTATAAAACTCATCGCAGTGTCCATTATTAATAATGCTGTTTTCACATTGATATTGTTGTTTTTTCGTATTAAAAAATAAACAAGTAGTCAACTAGCATTCGTAGTACCTTTTCTTCCATACGACGATGCCCAACATATAAAACCACTTGTTATCATACAAATTTGATAACAATAGCAACAGAGTTTAAGAAAAGAGCTTTGACAAACTATTTACATGTATAAATGTCATGAAATTGTGATACTTTTCACATTGATAGCAAAGAATTTTAGCAGTATAATTATGGTATACCGAACGTTCGATACGTTATCATTCAAATTTTTTCATGACATTATTTTATATTAAAAATTAAATAACGTAGAGGATGAGATGATTATGAATATTACCATTTGGCCACACGTAATTACTATGCCTATTTACTTTATTGTTTTAATATTCATCGTCGCTTTTTTCAGAAAACACTATAAACTAGCAGCTTATTTTTGGATTGCATCTCTATTTACATTCCCATTATGGATTCTAGGTGGAGTTGAAGGATGGTTTCGCTGGGCGAAAATATTAAGTGTCATCTTACCAACCATCATCGTTGGCTTTTCGCGTATAGCCGTTTACGAAAATAAAAAAGGTAAAATATGGGATTTTCTAAAATCAGAGCAATTTCTATGGTTTTTCTACGCCATCTTGTTTTTAAATATTATGGAAGCAACGATAAAAGATGCTACTATGGGTAATTATTTTAATGCAGCAACCGGGTTTCTCTTATGTGTCACCATACCATTCGCTCCAAAGTTTTGGAAGATTACTACTGAAAAACATGGAGATCTTATAGCTTATACGACTGCTTCTTGGAACTTTCTCTATACAACATGGAACGCTTGCTTCGTCTATGCTGAGAGTCCTGTCTATTTTGCGAGTTCATTAACTATTTTACTTGCAGCAGAGCTATACCCGTTGATGAAAGGACGTCCAGAATTATATATTACTGCTCGAGTATATACACTAGCTGCACACCTGCTCTTAAGAGCTAGTTTTGATATATTCCCTATGACGATGGATTCCTCTTCTTGGTATAATCCAGAAGTATTAAAAACATGGGGTATGATTAACTTCGTCTTAATCGTTCCATATGTCTTTTGGCATATGTGGCAATTACAAACTGGAAAAGCCGAAAAAAGCTTTAGACGTCAGCGTGCGGCGTAATTCCATCACTATTTGAATTTTTTGAAAGCGCTTTACAAATAAAAGGTCAGACCCTAGCTAAACTGGGGCTCTGACCTTCATGCTGTTGATCTATTTGTATATGTTACAATTAGCCTATATCTTATGATGCTACAATTATAAGCTTGTTGTTTCTTGCTGTTTTAAAGCACGTCTTAATATTTTTCCTGTTGTGTTTTTTGGTAACTCTTCTATAAACTCTATTGAGGTAGGGATTTTATATTTTGCTAGATGCTCTATACAATAATCAAGGACTTCTTTCTCAGTAAGTTGGTTGTTTGTTGTTACTACAAAGCTTTTTACTGCCTCACCAAAGTTCGGGTCTGGAACACCAATGACCGCAGCCTCGATAATATCTGGATGATTATATAGAACCTCTTCTACTTCTCGTGGATATACATTATATCCACCTACTAGTACCATGTCTTTTTTTCTATCTACAATATAAAAATACCCCTCTTCATCCATACGTGCCAAATCACCAGTGTATAACCACCCATCCATAATCGTATGAGCAGTTTCTTCAGGCATTTTATAATAGCCTTTCATCACATTTGGTCCACGAACAATAAGCTCACCTACTTGTCCAGGTGGAACTTCCTCACCCATTTCGTCAACTACCTTATTTTCTATATTAAAAATACTTGTACCAATAGAGCCTGGTTTTCTTGGACGATCTAGCGGATTAAAGGCAGTAACTGGAGATGCTTCAGACAAACCGTAACCCTCTGATACGATAACATTAAACTTTTGTTCAAAACCTTTTAACAGTGCTACTGGCATTGATGCACCACCAGAAATACAAAGACGTAAAGATGCTAAATCTTCTTTACTTCCGTCTGGATGTTGTAATAAAAAGTTATACATCGTTGGGACACCTGCAAAAACTGTCGCTTCAAATGTCTTTGCAACACGAAATACTTCTTCGGGACTAAACTTTGGTAATATTATCAACGTTCCGCCATTCATAAGTGGAGCATTCAGTGCAACGGTTAGGCAAAACACGTGAAACATCGGTAATGTAGTAATTACTCGATCAGTATCACTTAATTTTAAATATTGAGCAACATCTATCGCATTACTATACAAATTTTTATGAGTCAGCATTGCACCTTTTGGTTTACCAGTTGTTCCTGATGTATAAAGGATAACTGCTACATCATCATCAGCTAATGTTGGACCTTCATAAGTAAAACTTCCTAATGAGATTATCTTTGAAAACGATTTCATTTTTTCTAATGTAACAATTACTGATGAATCAATACCGGCGTCTTTCCCTTGTGGTGTTTCACAATAAATAATATGCTCGACACCTTTCATGATAGGAAGCATAGGTTCTACTTGTGGAAGTAAAACATCAAAGGTAATAATCGCTTTAACATCCCCATTATTAACGATATAACTAATTTCATCGGCAGTATAAATAGGATTAATAGGTATAATAGTTGCTCCTACCTTCAATGCACCGTAAAGCGAAATTACAAAGTAAGGTGAATTACCTAATAAAAGTGCAATGTGATCCCCTTTGCCAATACCTAGTTTGTCTAACCCACTAGCAAACGCATTCACAGCACTATCTAGCTCAGCATATGTGCTAGCTTTATCTTGAAAAATATAAGCTGGTTTTGCTGGGTATTTCTGTGCAGATTCTGACAAGCGCGAAGTTAAATTCAAAATACTCCCTCCCTATTATAATGAATGAGTAACCATTCATTTTTTCGGCATATTAATATACACTTCTATTATATTGAAATAATCTAGTTTACTCAAGGAACGAAATAAAAAATTTCTGAAATTTATTTCATTTCATTATTTTTAACTATTTCAACCCCAAACATAGCCAGTCTTTGCAAGAGTTACATTACCTTGATATAGTTTTTCAGCTTCTCTAATTAATTGTTCATGCTCACCAAAGTGGGGAAGATGTGTTAGTAAAAGTTCCTTGACTTTTGCTTTATTTGCGATATATCCAGCTTCTTCACTAGTCATGTGTCCAGCGTTCGTTCCATTTTGATTTGCATATAAATTGCTTTCACAAATAAATAAATCAGCTTGTTGAGCAAATGAAATAAATTTCTTATCAAAACTAGTGTCAGCTGTATAAACTATTGATTGATCACCTGCTTGTATTCTCATTGCATAGCACATTACTGGATGAACTGTTTGAATAAAGGTAATGGAAAAAGGTCCAATGTGTAATTTTTTTTCAGGGTTATATGCAATACCTCTTGAAATATTTTTATACGATAGCCTATCAAACTCTATTTGATCATGTGAATGTCCATAAATCGGTAGTTCCTTCAGTTCTTTCCCCATAAAACGGTGAATTAACAAAGCGTATTGTAGAGGGCCAATGTCTGCAATATGATCATGATGATAGTGAGAAAGTAAAACAGCATCTAGTTGGTCAATTTGAATAAATTTTTGAAGTTGTGATAGAACCGCACTTCCGCAATCAACTAATAATGAAAAACCTTCATGCTCAATTAAGTAACCTGACGTTGCTTCTCCTGCGGCAGGATACCCACCCCAATATCCAATTACTGTCATCTTCATCTTCATTCTTCCTTTCAAAATACTCCTATTTCATTTCATTGTACCCTTTTACACCTAAATATTACACTGGCTTACTTAAACCTGCTAGAACCTAACCGTTCTTCGTTAAATATCGTTAGTTACACTTAAAAGCCATTTATGATGGATGTATGCGATCAATTTTGCCTATTTACAAGCTTTGTTACAAAACAGTTATTGACTAAACAAAACTGTTATAATACAATATATACATAACATAATTCGGAGGGGATACGAAATGATTGAGAAAAGTAGTGACTTCTTCAAAAACTTACCACCAAAAAAATGTACTGATTGTAATAAAGAAATAGATGAACAACATGAATGCTATGGTAACATCTGTAACGATTGTCTTCATGTTAAATAATAAATTTATAAATAATAGCCTGCTGATAACCAATCAGCAGGCTTTGTTCTATGCTCTAATATTTTTATCTTTATTTCAGGAATCAGGTGAATAGACTCTCCGCTTGATATTCCAAGGTTTGTTCATTAAGATTGTGCAGCATTTGCTCCATATTTACGCTTAAACTGCATTACAAAATATAATAGCGTTCCTAATGACATCAATACAATGAACATTAAGAGGATTGTTGCATTTTGCCACATAAATCCATAATCACCGCTTGATATAACTGCCTTCAACCCTGAAACTGTATAGGTCATTGGTAATAATGTATTAAACGGTTGTAATACATCTGGAATTACTTCTAACGGGAACGTTCCGGCACTAGTTGTTAATTGCAAAATTAAAATAACTATTGCTAAGAAGCGTCCTGGATCATTAAAGCAAGTTACTAAAAACTGAATCAATGTGATAAAGGTTACACTAGTTAGAATGCTAAACAAGATAAATAATGGGACACTTTTCACTTCAAGACCTAAGCCATATAATAGCACTGCATCGGCTATTAGCGCTTGAATTATACCAACTATAACCAGTACTCCAAATTTACTAATAAACCAACTAAACGGATTTTTTGGAGCTGCGACCGTTTCACGTAAAGGAAATACAATCGACAAGAGCAATGCCCCCACAAACAACCCTAAGCTTAAGAAGTATGGCGCAAACCCTGTTCCATAGTTTGGTACTTCATTCATTTTCTTTTCTTCGACTGTTACTGGGTCAGCGAACATATTATACATATCATCGTTACCTGATATTTCCGATGTCTCTGTGGAGGCATCAGTTAATTTCGTAGAAAGTTCATTCGTTCCGTCAGAAAGCTCTCCAAACCCATCAATTAATTCTATAGATCCATCTGCTAATTGACTAGCTCCATCTTCTAGCGCCAAAGAGCCAGTTGCTAATTCATCAATACCAGCTGATAATTTATTACTACCGTCTAGTAAATTGCCAGTACCTACTTGTGCCTCTGTAATCTTTTCTCCGAATAATTGAAGCCCTCCTACAAGTTGATCTTGACCACCTAACAGTTTTGTAGCACCATCAACTAGCAGCTGTTGCCCTTCAGCCAACTCGTTTATTCCAGTTTGTAACGCAAGTTGTCCTTGATGAAGCTTATTCATCTCTGTTGAAAGTAATGACGCACCACCATTAATTTCATCTGCAGCAACCGTTAACTGATCTAATCCACCATTTACTTCTTTACTTCCATCTATTAAGCTCGCCATTGTTACTTTAAGTTGTTCCTTTTGTTCTTCAGGTAACGAATCCAACATTGGTTGAATAACTTCATTTAGTTGTTCAATACCGTTTGACAACTGGGCAGATCCAGCTGCAGTTTGTTCTGCTCCTTGTTTCCATTGTTCTATTGATTCAATTAACTGTTGTGTCCCATCATTTAACTGTAAGGACCCATCCGTTAATTGAGGAATAGAAGACTGAGCTGTTTCCACTCCCTGAAGTGATTGTTGCAAACCATTTGACAATTGTTCTGTACCATTTTGAGCTTCAAGAGCTCCAGCTAACAATTCTTCCTGGCCTGTCTTCATTTCCCCAAACCCATCTTTTAAAGCTGTTACGCCATCAACTAATTCTTTTGAACCATTATTTGATGCCTGCAACCCTTCCTTAAATGTAATTGTATTGCTTGCTAGCTTTGCTAAATTTTCTTGCAACGTAATTGCACCATCGTTTAGTTCGGTAACTCCATCATCAATCTTACTTGCACCATCACTAGCCTCTGTTAAACCATCTGCTAATTCATCAACATTGTCAAATAGGCTTTCTGCAAATGTTGCACTAATTTCATTCGCTAGCTCACCTTTAATTTTTTCAATTGCAGATTCACCAATTTGTCCAGCAAGAAAGTTATAACTTTCATTAGGTATATATTTAAGCTCTAGCTTGGTAGGGTTATCTTCTAACAATGTTGTCGCACGCTCAGAAAAATCTGTTGGAATTTCAACCATCATATAATAATCTAGATTATCCAACCCTTCTTGAGCTACATTTTCATCTACAAAATCCCATCCAAAACCTTCATTATCTTTTAATTGATCTACTAGATCATCTCCTATGTGCAATTCTTCATCATTATACACTGTACCAATATCTTGATTTACGACTGCTACAGGTAAACGATCCATTTGATCGTATGGATCCCAGAAAGCCCATAAAAACATTCCACTATATAACAGCGGAATAAACATTAACACAATGATTGGAACAATGAGTTTCTTGTTCGTTACCATCGCTTTTAGTTCTTGAATTAACAATGATATTCCTCTCATAGTATCCCCCTTAGTAACATTTGACTGTTTTGTTCATTTGGTCAATAATGCTGAAAAATTTAAGGATCATCTAATTGATAATCCCTCTAAGAAATAGAGCTCGAATAAGTGTAATATTTGTTCCTTACCTAAAGGTTCGTGATTTTTTTCCCAATCAAAAATTAATGCAATATACAATTTCAAAAAGATAAATGCGGTCATTTCTGGATCACAATTTCTCATTTCTTTTTTATCTATTGCAACGATAATTTTCTGTTTAATAAACCCAATGATAGCATCTTCGAGTTTAACCATAGCTTCTTGGACAGCAGGTGTACCAATCTGATTTTCCTCTTCAATTAACTTTATCATCAGTTGATGTCTCTTTCTAAATTCTAAAATTTTGTATAAAGCTCTATGCGCATTTTCGTAGAAACGTAATGTTGGATCAATAGCTTCTTCTGCAGCCTCTTGCATTTCAGCAATTAATGAAGATGTTATTTCGTCAAATAACTCTTCTTTATTTTTAAAGAATGTATATATCGTACCTTTCCCAACATTAGCGAGTTTTGCGACTTGATCCATCGTTGTTGCTTTATACCCAAACAGAGAAAAAGATTTTGTCGCTGCGTCTATTATTAGTTGTTTTCGATCTTTAACCACTACTACACCTCATTCCACAACTGACCAAATGAACAGTTTAGTCATTTAGTATGAAAATACTATAACACAATGCCAAAACCTTGAGCAATACTTTTGGTATCAATTTTATAAAAACAGTTTTTTCTAAAAAATGCAAACGTATTCATAGCTTCGGTCTGTAGATGTATGAAAGTTCCTTTTCGTATCGGTTAAAATTCGTATCAATCATTCAATATAAATACCGATTTATTTCAATTGTTTATACGTTACGCTTAAGGCAAGGCTCATTTCGTTACTATTTAATGCATTAGGCAAGTTGTTCATTATACCCAGTTCTCATTCGCTTTCAAAAAGTCGAGATAGATGTAACAAACCATTGTTAACTACATGTAGTATGCTTCGTACGAAACCACCATTTGTACGAAAAACAGCCTAATGTAAATAAAGGAGGAATACAGATGAACATGAATCATTATTTACAAAGAATAGGTGTACACTCCCTCACAGGTGAAAAAGAACAAGACTTGAGAACCTTACAACGACATCACCTATACACAGTTCCATTTGAAAATTTAGATGTCATAAACAGCGTACCTATTAAGCTTAATTTAACTAATATCTATCATAAAATCGTGAATAATGAACGAGGTGGCTTTTGTTATGAATTAAATGGCTTATTTAATTGGCTACTAGAGAAGCTTGGCTACAAAGTAACGATGATTTCAGCAACAATATCGACTGGGAAAGATCAGTGGTATAAAGCAAATAGCCATTTAACGAATTTAGTAACTATTAATGAACGCGATTTTTTGGTAGATGTGGGCTGCGGGGATACAGTCCGTTCACCAATACTATTAACCGGAGAGATTGTTGAGGATATTAGTGGAAAGTACCGCATACAAGCTGTTGACGATATATTTTTTGATTTACAAAAGCACATGAATAATGAATGGCATACACAATTCCGCTTTAACAAAACACCAAGAGAATATGCCTTCTTTAATGAGATATGTCATTGGAATCAAACTAATCCACAATCTAAATTCACACAGCAGACAATCGTTACAATTGCAACCCCTAATGGCCGAGTAACGGTAACTGATGAGCACATCATCATAACTAATGATGGTCAGAGGTCAAAACAAACCTACTCAACAAACGAATTTAACACGATCTTAAATCATTATTTTGATATTAATTGATTGGGCACCTTTAATCTTAATTATCGACATCAGGGGGAATTAATTATGAACGATAAACCTGCTTTACCTATTTTAGCTGGAGTATTAGGTGCTGTACTGGGTGGCCTTAGTTTTTTATTTTTAAAAAATGTCGTAAGCATGACTACCCCATTAAATATTTTATCGATAAGATTTACGATTGCTTTTCTAGTAATAACACTCCTTGTTTTAAGCAATGCTGTGAAAATTCAATATTACAATAAACCAATACTTCCTCTTATTTTATTTTCAACCATCCACCCAGTGCTCGCATTTTTGTTGCAAACGTACGGTATGAAGTATACAACTTCAAGTGAAGCGGGTGTTATAACAGCACTTGTTCCTATAATCGTCATGATATTAGCCTCTGTGTTATTGAAGGAACGTACTACCATTACACAAAAAACTTCTATTTTGCTATCTGTCGGTGGAGTAACATACATTACTTTAATGAAAGGACTTGAAACTGATGGAAATATTGTTGGTATCACACTCATTGTTTTCTCCGCCCTTTCAATGGCACTATATACTGTATTAATCAGAGAAATTGCTAAACAATTCACAGCTATGGAAATCACCTTTGCGATGATGGGTATTGGAATGGTCATGTTTAATGTCCTCGTATTTTTGTCACCTGAAAAGGTAGATTACTCCATGTTATTAAATACAAACTTTTTGTTTTCAATTTTGTATCTAGCTATTATATCTTCTCTACTTGGAGCTATGTTAAAAAACTACGCTTATGCTCGAATGAAAGCCTCTCAAGCAGGCGTATTTATGAATCTAGCTACTATTGTAAGTACTATGGCAGGCGTATTTATTTTAAATGAGCCATTTTACAGCTATCACCTGATTGGTTCATTGTTGATAATCTTAGGAGTTATTGGTGTTCATCTACAAAAAGTTAATCTCAAAAGGTTTTTTATATATAAAAAAAGAAAAAAGAATAGTAAAAAGCTGAATACCTAATATCGGTAAGCAACTTGAACATCGATGAATCGAGTATGTAGCTACTTCGTCTGTTTAGGCTCTTTTCAAAAACTTTGTTGCTATTATTTCTAAAATGGACAGTTTGATGAGTTTTAAGAGAATTTAATAATTGTAAAAGTAGAAAAGATGCCACGAACGCTAGATATATACGTGCTTAACCTTAGAACGAAAATTAACAATCAATGCGAAAACAGCCTTTGTTTAACACCTATAGAGATGAGGGGGTGATATAAAAAAGAGGCTAACTATAATTGATATGCTCCCCTTAAGGTAGACAGATTAAAAAATAAAATCTGATTACCTTAAGGGGGCTTTTTTATGTCCAATAAATTTTTCTCTATTGAATTTAAACATGAAGTGGTGAGGGCATA
>NZ_JBPXRQ010000036.1:0-55749 GCF_051842895.1 Cytobacillus sp. Hm23 | reverse complement strand
TTACTATAATCATAAAAGGATAAAAGGTAAATTAAATGGCATGAGCCCAGTACAATACCGAACTCATGCCAAAGTTGCATAAATTTAATAACGTGTCTAACTTTTTGGGGTCACTTCATCTAGTTGTATACGTCTTTATTTTTTATACGAAAAACAATAATCCATGCGAAAGCAGTCAAAATAAAAAAGCCAAGAGTAATCACTCTTGACTTATCGTTTAATAAATTTATTTAAGTCATCCATGAAGGAATCAAAATGCTCTTGATTTAATGAAAAGTACTTTATATTACCAATTTTTTCTTCTATAATAAATCCAGCTTTTTTTAATATTTCTAAATGATGTGATATTGTTGCAGTAGTTACACCTATATACTGAGCAAGTTTGGCTCCGTATTCTTTACGATCTCGTAACAATCTTAATATCAATAACCGATTACTGTCTGAAAGTGATTTAAGTTGTTTTTCTAATAATTTACTTTCATTAATAATATCTCTTGTCGTATCACTACATCCATAAATAATTAAGCAAGTATGAACGTTAAATATTCTTATTTTATGTGGCGTCATGTAAAACGATGGAATAAATAAAAAAGACTCATAGTTACTTAGTCGTTTGAAGGGTTTCCCCATTATGTATTGTGCTAAAGGTAATGGTTTCATGTTCTTTGATTTTACCGAATTAATAGATGAAGTGAACAGTACTTCATGCTCAGTTAGCTTTGTAGTAAAAATAGTTGTATTGTATACATCAACGATTAATTTACATATCTCATCTCGGTAGAACTCAATATTCATAAAAAACTGTTTACTAAAGGATTCATTATCCTCAAACATCTCTGGAATACATTCAGTAAAATGTTTGGTGTTTTCAGGATTATATAACCCATCGTAAATTTGTGATTCACTAAGTGATTCGCCAAAAAAGTGGTATAGAAAGTCTTCAGTACTTAGATGGGTTAGTTGTTGTACAAAATAATGTACGTCATTATAGACTGGACAAGGTAGTAAAAAATTTAATAACTGCATTAAGTCCCAAGTTGTATTCTTTTTCCACTCAGTAACGAATTGAAGCGAGTCTTCACCAAGTTCTCTCTTTAATTGATTGTGGTCTTCTTCGAATGTGGTGTGATGTGCTGGTTGAATAAAGCTAGATAATAATCCCACGCACTCAACGACTGGTGAAGAAAAATGATCAACAGCTATTGGATTGTTATTTTCATTTTGTTCAAATGCCATTTAATGACCTCACAGTATGATTTGTTAATATACTCTTAACATAAATATTCATCTTATAAATGTCAAATAAAACTCTATTAAGTTAAAGATAGATATGATTCATGAAAGTAGAAGGATGATCACTAGCTTTTCTAAGGAAAAAAGTTGAACATTTGAGTAATGCATGAGCAGAATTATCAAATGAAAACATCATACAAATTAGCTTGTTACATATTGGTTATGGTATCTATTATTGTTAATTTTATTGAATTAGGGTAAGTCAATTAAGTTATAATATACCATTGTTAGAATTTATTGTTATATTCGTAGTGTCTTAGTTATTAATCTACGTTTCTTCACCTTTATGCCATGATTCACCACAACACTTCAGAAGATGAATATGGTCAAAAATTAGTTTAACTGAAGGAATGAGTGAAAATTGCATAATCTTTATTTAGAAAAATTTGTTTACAGGTGTCACAAATTGAACTTTCAAACGACTGATAAAGTATAAACAGGAAAAGAAGGTGATGATGGGATTGAACGAAGATAAGCAGCAACTTGTAATGGATTGGTACGAAAAATATTATGATGACGTGTACCGCTTTATTTTCTTTATGCTTGGTGATAAACAATGCTGTGAAGATCTAGTTCATGACACATTCGTACGTGCGCATATTTCATATGACAAATTTGGTAATCGCTCGAATATAAAAACATGGTTGTTCAGTATTGCCAAGCATTTAGTAATTGATGAAATTCGCAAACGAAAGAGAAGAAGGCTTGTTTCGGTTGTTAAAGAAATTCCTTCAACTATAAATATCGAACAGTATATTGAAAATAAAGAAGCGGTCATGCAATTAATGGAGTCTATTCAACAGTTAAAACCAAATTACCGACTAGTAATTATTTTAAAGAAAGTGGAGGAGTGTTCAACAAGAGAAATTGCAGAAAGTCTTGGCTGGTCCGAAGCAAAAGTACGTAAAACATTGTCAAGAGCATTGCAATCACTTAAAAAAATGAAAGGAATCGAAGAAGGAGGCGGCCGTATTGAACAAACATTTTGACGACCAATGGAAGCTGCTCCAACAAATTGGACCAACGAAAAATCAAAAAGATAAGATGCGAACAAGGCTTTTGAAATCAATTCAAGATCATCAGGTTGTCCACACGTCAAGACGGCCATTTCTATTGAAAAATTTCATAGCTGCCACTATCCTACTATTGATTTGTGGAAGTTTTTTATGGCTAATTCTACAAGAAAGTGAGCAGCCACGAACGGCATATGAAGAATCATTCGAGTATAATCAGCTCAGCTGGATGTTAACAGATGTCTATCCCGAAAAAAGTGGTGACGATATTCTTCTTTATAGGAAAGATGATCCAGTTGAAGTAGGGACGGTGACAGAAGTTTCTGAAGAGGAGAAACAAGAGTTGGTTCATTCATTACCAATGTTTGTGAATGAAACGCTTGAGAATTTTCCTTATCCTATGACTATGTATATTGAGCATGTTAAGATGATGGATGTTGCGTTACGCTATCACTTCTTTGTTGCATTTACCGATGAGAATTGGATTCACATTACATTTGATTACCCTAAGCTTGAATATGCTGAAATTTTTCACGCAGTGTCCACATTAGAGCTTAAAGGAAAAGAACCATATGTTCATAATGAACAGCTCTATGTCACACACGGCTATGATGACTTGTTGTATCCTGCTGGGTTAGAGCCGGTTTCCATTTCTCGTGAGAAAGAACATTATTACTGGCCAAATGCTTCGAATACAGTATATTCTGACTACGTAGATAAAATTGTTAATGGATCAGGAGATTGGCAGCTGCGATCTGTTAACGGGCTTACTTATACATTTGTTGATGGAAGATTTGATACTGAATTATCAATCACTTTAGATGGTAAAGAAATAGCATATGAGTTTGTTTACCATGATCAAGACGAGTAGCTATATAAGTTATGCAAAGCTTGTTATTAATGAAAAAAATTAGTATAGCTAGACTTAATACTGTACAATTGGAAAATTTATTAAAATATACCTTTAAAATAATAGTTGTTTCAATTATAATAAATATAATCTTTCAAACGGGGTGAATGAAATGTCTTATCGTATTGTTCGAAGTAATTAGTTTTCGGGCTGGGTAAAAAACGCGTACCAGCCATCAAGGGTGAAGTCTGCCCTTTTGTCGAAAACGAAATCTTTGAACAGTGTCGAAAGTCATTAATATACTTATTAAAGCCAAGGCACTGGACTGTTTTTTGAGTAAGTCTATGTGCCTTGGCTTTTTATATTTGAAAGGTGGATTTATAACAATGAATGAATTAGAATATAAAGATTTTTATGACAAAGTTGGAAAAGTAAATGGTTGGGATTTTAGTAAATTGAAGTCCTCTTCAGAAGGAGTAAAGTGGCATTTTTACGATGAAGTAGTGAAAAGGTGCAAACGTTCTGATGTATTGCTTGATATTGGTACAGGTGGCGGAGAAAATGTGTTGAAAATTGCTCGTTCAGCAAATTTCTTGGTTGGAGTAGATATATCTAGTGGAATGATGGAAACAGCTCAAGCAAATCTTGCGAAATCAAATGTTTCAAATGTACGATTTTGTCAATTACCATCGGATAATTTACAATTTCCTGCAGAATTTTTTGATATCGTTTCATGCTGTCATGCCCCATTTAATGCAAAGGAAATTTCAAAGGTATTAAAGAAAGGCGGAATTTTTTTAACTCAACAAGTCAGTGAAGGCGACAAACTAAATTTAAAAACAGCATTTGGTCGCGGACAATCGTTTGGAGAAGAGGATGGAACATTACAAGAAAGCTATGTACAAGAATTAATCAAAGCAGGTTTTTCAAATGTCCAAACCTTCGATGAAAATGCTTTTGTTTATTACGACAGACCAGAAGACCTTATTTTTCTGTTAAAGCATACACCTATTATTCCTAGATTTGGAGAGGAAAAGCAAGACTTAGATATATTGAAGGACTTTATAGAACAAAATAATACTAGTAAAGGAATTTGTTCGAATTCTAAGCGATTTCTCATAATAGCAACTAAATAATAGAATAGAATTTTATAACTATAGACGCATTCATTCTGAGATAAATTATGCTGCCTATTACCTATGAGAAGCTTACTATTTATTAAAAGATCAATGTTTAAGAGTGAATCTCCATATTCAGCAAAGGGAACAAACCTTAATCGAATATGGAGGTTTTTCATGTGAACATCTTGGTGACAAGTATCGGAATTTGATTCTTTAATGATAAATCCCAATATGTCGTTCACAAATTACATATTGGAATTCAATGATGTAATCGGTCGTTAAGTTAAGCCCAATTATTTTATTTGAATAATATAGTTGATATTTTATAAGATCACCTTCTATAACCTCCTATAAGTCTTCTGAATGAATTCTGTCAATTCATTTTTTATACTTACACTATTCTTTCAAACTATGTCAGTTCAAAATGATAAACTTATCAAAATTTTACTGTTATAGTAATTTTTATACTTAATTATGCAACTTATAAATCACATTACTCGTCAAACAATATGAGAAGTTTTCTATAAAAGGGGGAGTATGAGTAAAATTTTTACGAATTTCTATCATCATCATCATTTGGATAAACTCAGGGTTCGTCAATTTACAAATTTAATAGTGAAAGGTACTCGAATGAGAGAGTGGGATAACACAGTAGTTTAAACTAAATCGTGGCTCCCTTCTTAGAACAACATATGCATTAAAGTAAAAAAAGAAATTAGATATAAAAGTCATAAGTGATTGTAAGTATCCTTACTAATGGATACATTCAACGGCTTTTAAATTCAACGCTATGTTTTGTTCGTATAGTTGAATGGGCTTTTAGAGTAAATTATCCTTTTGTGAATTTGAAAATAATGGAAAAATAACTATAGTAGGTGCATGGATGAAAAAGAAACAGAAAAACAATAAGAAGAAAAGGAATCATCTCCCATTTCGATTGAATGTGTTATTTTTTATCGTCTTTTTGCTATTTTCAACATTGATTTTAAAGCTTGGACTTACTCAGATCGTATATGGGGAAGATTATCGCCGTGAAATTGAAAAAAAAGAAGAGGTGACTGTAAGTGCGTCTGTTCCAAGAGGGAAAATATATGATAGAAACGGTAAAGTCATTGTAGACAATTTACCGTTAAACGCAATTACATATACTGGTTATCAAGGTACATCAGCCGAGGAGCGCCTTAAGGTTGCGAGAGATCTAGCAATTTTCATTGACAAAGATACTAAAGATGTTACTGAACGTGATAAAAAAGACTTTTGGATGTTAACTCATCCTGAAGAAGCTTTAGAAAAAGTAACAGATGGAGAATTAAAGAAGCTAGATGATGGTGATCTTGAAGCAACAGATATATACAGGCTTCAGCTTGACAGAATTACTGAAGAGGAGCTTGCAACAATTACAGGTCAGGAGCTTGAGGTGCTTGCAATTTATCGTGAATTTAGCGGTTATGCGCTGACACCACAAATTGTAAAAAGTAACAGTGAAAATGAGAATGATGAAGTTTCTGAAGAGGAATATGCAGTTGTAAGTGAACATTTATCACAATTACCAGGTGTAGATACGACTACAGATTGGGTGCGTGAATACCCGTATGATGATACCTTTCGAACAGTATTAGGAAATATTACATCATCAAAGGAAGGGTTACCTTCTGAAGTAGCGAGCTATTATGTTGCTAAGGAATATAGTCGTAATGACCGTGTAGGTAAAAGCTATATTGAAAAGCAATACGAAGATGTTCTACATGGTCAAAAAGAGAAGGTTAAAAATATTACAGACAAGGCAGGTAACCCTCTTAATCAGGAAGTTATTACAGAAGGTGCAAATGGTAAAGATCTTGTTCTTTCTATTGATATGGATTTGCAAATTGCGGTTGAAAAAATTATTGAAGAGGAATTAGTAACTGCAAAAAGCAAACCTGGAGCTGCATTTTTAGACCGTGCCTTTGTCGTTATGATGAACCCTATTACTGGTGAAGTACTATCATTAGCTGGGAAGCAATATGTGAAAAATGATCAAGGTGAAGTGGAATTTTTGGATTTTGCTAGGGGAACTTTTCAATTGTCGTATGAGATGGGTTCAACAGTAAAAGGTGCGACAGTGTTAACAGGCTTTGAAACAAATGCAATTAGACCAGGTACAACCTTTATTGATAGTCCATTGAATATTAATGGTTTACCGAAAGGATCATATAAAGAGTTAGGTCCTGTAAATGACCTTGATGCGCTTAAAAGATCTTCTAATGTCTATATGTTTTATACTGCCATTGAGATAGGTGAAGGTAATTATGCTTATGGAAAGCCATTGTATATAAATACAGCTGCTTTTGATACGTTTCGCTATTATTTTAGTCAATTTGGACTAGGGGTAAAAACAGGGATTGATTTACCTGGTGAACAAACTGGGTTTGCTGGAACAGGTAAACTCCCAGGTTTATTATTGGATCTATCTATTGGGCAATATGACACGTATACACCACTCCAGCTAGCACAATATGTATCTACTATTGCTAATGGTGGCTACAGGGTAAAACCACAAATTGTCAAGGATATTCATCAACCATCTGCTAATCAAAATGGACTTGGTCCTATTTTAAAGGAATTTGAACCTGAAATCTTAAATAGAGTTGATATGAAAAAAGAGTATATTGAACAAGTGCAAGAGGGGTTTCGTCAAGTAATGCAAGAATCTAGAGGTACTGCTGTCGGTTCTTTTGGAGACAAACCTTATAAACCAGCTGGGAAAACAGGAACCGCTCAAGTAGATGTAGATATGTCTGAAAATGTAGCTTATGCTCATAATTTAACTCTTATTGGTTATGCACCTTATGACAATCCAGAGGTTGCATTTTCGGTAGTCGCGCCTACTGCAGACTACGGGAATAGTAATACTTTCATCAATTTAAACATAGGCGAAAGAATTTTAGATGAATACTTCAATTTAAAGCAACAAAGAGCCAATGGTACGGAACAAGAAGTTATCGATGAGGTTGAGTCTGAATTAACCGATTCCACAAGTGGAGATGAAAATGAGTAATGATTAAGAGAGAGGGGCTAAGTTATGGAAAAGTCTATACATTAGCCCCTCATATTAATTTTAAAGGTAGTCATTTTAAATAGTACTAGAATTTTCTTTTTCAGTTTTATGTATAACTGCATAGAGCAAACAAATCAACCTTTTTGATAGGGGGATTCCAATATTGACACCGATAAAAAAAGCTTATGGGTATGTTACTAGAATGAAAGAAGGAAAAACACAAGTTTTAGTCTTTCAACACCCAATATCTGAAGCAGGAATACAAATACCAAAAGGCACAGTTAAACCACATGAAGATACTTATCATGCTGTAATAAGAGAGATTGAAGAAGAGACTGGACTGAAAAACTTTCATGTTGAATATTTAATTGCGGAAGACTTATGGGAAAATGATAACGGTGCTATACATCATCGGTTTTTTTATAAAATTTCTGCAACGACTGCATCAAATGAATGGGACTACGAGCCAACAGGCGGGGGTGAGGAAGAAGGACTAACGTTCCATTTTTTCTGGATTTCTTCAGAAAATGAAGTTGAACTTATTAGAGGACATGGAGATTATTTAAAGCTTGTCTTTGATTGAACATTGCAACTAAGCTCCCTTAACTTAATTTTTAAAAATTGCTATTGAATATTGTATAAGCGATCCGATATCAATCAACACACCAACGTTATATAACTTTAATGAATGTACTGCTGTGGTATTAATTTTTCACTAAGTAATTCAAATAACATCATTTATTATAGTATGTCGCTTTATCAAAGTATTCTTGATATTACTTTGTAAACTGTTTGCACCTTATAATCTCAAAAATTACAAATTATGTATGGGAATATTAATTATGGCCTGTCAGCTTGGGAGTCTATTAGAGTTGTATATAATCGTGCTATACGCCATTAGAAGACTTCTAACTAATTTTAACGGTAAGAAAGCCAATTATTGGTACTTATGGAAACGTTTATGTTAATGACCTATTTTGACTCATAATACAGATATGATTTTCAGGACATGATGAAGGCTGATACATATGAGTTACAGTATAATGTGTTAAAAAATCAAAAAATTAAGAAAAAATAATTTGATACTACCAATGAAGTATGATATAGTAACTGGAAATTAGAGGTGGTAAGCATGACCTATTTTATAAGTATTATTTCATTCGAACAGTTTCATCATCATAACATTTAGCCGTGCTATACGATCAAAAAATCGTACATAGGATGGCTATTACTTAATAAATCGCATTTGACTAAGTTAACAACTTATCTCAGATGCGGTTTTTTTATTTAGGTTCTTATCGTAAACATTGTTGCTTTTTGTTACATAAATTTGAGCAAATGATGTGGTTTTTATAGTATTTAGAGAAGAAAAAATGCCAGGAGTATTAGTTATATTCGTGTGTAGTACTTAATAGGAAAGTAACAATTAATGTGATAACAGCCTTTATTTACAAAAGGATATGTCGCCATCGTTTTAAACACTAGTTAAGGTTCTTTAAAAAGATTTGTTGCAATTGGTATCAAATTAGTACCAAAAAGTGGTTTTATATTGATGGTCATTGTTGTACGAACAAAAGATGTAACGAACTCTAGTTGTGTATGTGTGTCTTAATAAGAAAACAACTTACTTTAATTAATGGAGGAAAAAAAATGAAAAAAATGGCTTATCAAAATGTCAAAGGAACAAAAGATTACTTACCAAGTGCTGAGATAATAAGAAGAGATATTAAAAGAACGTTAGAAGATGTATTTATCAAATACGGATGCAAACCACTAGAGACACCTATTTTAAATTATACGGAATTACTTGCTTCAAAATATGGGGGTGGAGCTGAAATATTAGAAGAAATGTATACATTATCTGACAGAGGAGCAAGAGATTTGGCTTTAAGATATGACCTCACGATACCGTTTGCCAAAGTAGTTGCGTTGAATCCGAATTTGAGGATGCCTATGAAAAGATATGAAATAGGTAAAGTATTCAGGGATGGACCTATAAAAACAGGTAGACTTAGAGAATTTACGCAGTGTGATGTTGATATTGTTGGAGTAGAATCACAATTAGCTGAAGCTGAATTAATAATCATGGCATTGGATGCCTTCCGCCAACTTGATTTAGATATCACTATCCAATATAACAATAGAAAATTACTAACTGGCATATTGGAAGTATTTCAAACAGAGGAAAAAAAGATTAATAAAGTTGTGGTGATATTAGATAAGCTTGAAAAGGTTGGCTTAGACAATGTAATAAATGAGCTTGATGAACTAGGACTGTCGAAGTTAACGATTAAATCGATAAAACAATTTATCACTGCTAACAATAATACAAGCTACAGTTACTATCAATCATACTCCGAACAAAATGAACGAGTAAAACAAGGGCTCAATGAATTACAAGAGCTTGATAATTATTTGGAATTATATGATGCTAGTGAGCGATGTGAATTTAATCCATTTTTAGCAAGAGGGTTAGAAATATACACAGGTACGATCTATGAAGTTTTTTTATCTGATTTATCACTGAAATCGAGCATCGGGAGTGGTGGGAGATATGACAATACAATTGGTGGACTTATTGGAACGAATGAAAAATATTCGACAGTCGGAATTTCCTTTGGTTTAGATATCATATATACAGCTATGAGTCAGTCTAAGAAACTAACTGACAAGACGGATATAGATTATTATTTAGTACCAATAAACACTGAGAGAGAATGCTTGTTAGTAGCCAACTATTTAAGGAATCAAGGTTATAAAGTTGAAATGGAAATGAGTAACAAAAAATTAGGAAAGGCGCTTGATAAGGCAAATAAAGAGAAAATACCAAATGTAATTATTGTCGGAGAAGATGAAGTGAAGAAAAATCACCTAAAAATAAAAAATATGTCTTCAGGAGAAGAGAAGTTCGAAGCTTTTCAATTTAAAAGTTAAACTTCTTATATTATCAATGGTTCAACCATATAAACAGTGAATGAGCGGTATAGATTGGGGTATACTCTGTTACAAGCCAAGGTTATATGTTGCTGCTTCCGATTAAATATGCCGCAGTTTGACAAGGTCAATATGTAAGAATATGATTAAAATGGGTAAGGAAGGGTATGATTATATTTATTTTCCATTGGTAAGATCTACACGAACAGATTTTAATCTGCTGGATATTGTGTAAGGAGATCTCCTAAGAAAAAATAGCTTTATACCATTCAATGATACTACTATTTCTTAAGGGGGAAATACGAACGGTGAAAAGAGTTGACGTTGCATACGTACTCATCTTTGATGAGCATGACGAACAAGTATTACTAGTTAAAAATAAAGGCGAAAAGACCTCTTACTATACTTTACCAGGAGGGGCAGTAGAACAAGAAGAAACCCTGCAAGATGCTGCAATCCGTGAAGTTAGAGAAGAAACAGGGTTTGTCGTAGAATTAGACGGCATATTTTCTATAAGTGAAGCATTCTTTGAAGAAAGTGGTAACCACGCTGTTTTTTTTACTTTTAGGGGAAAAATAATAGGTGGAGAAATGGGCATATCATTGCCTGATGAGATTGAAGAAATCACCTGGATGGAATCTGCGAAAGCAGAGCAATATGTACATATTACAAACGAAAAGGGGTTGATTAAAAGTAAATCATCAGCCCCTTATTTACTTAGAGGTAGAGTCAGTCATAAGGACTAAATATATGTTGACTGATTGGAAAAAGGTGAAGAAGGAATGGAAATAGAAGTTGTATAATTTTTATTAATCTTGCTATCTAATATCTTAAATATAATCGACAAGCATGATTTTTGAGCATTATCTCTAGCTTCCCTCGTTCAATTTCATTATATAAATCTATTGTAGATGCATGTTTTAGATGGCGTGTAAACCATTTTTTTAACAAGATCATCACCCTTTGTTTTTTGATGATTTAAGTATAAACTGATGCGTCATTTTTAAATACGATCGAAAGGTTGTTTAGGCTTCATTCTTAAGACGGAATTTTTCCTCTTGCCAAAGGTCGATTAAAAGCATGATTAAGAAGTACATAATTGGAACTTTCAAACGCATCTCCTGTTAAATTAGCATGTGAATACTTGTAAACTGAAAATGAACGAACATGAGATTTATCATAATGTGAAGACAGCTTTAAAATTCAATATCGGAATATCTGTCTGTTTACACATGGAAACAAATTTCTGATAAAGATATATATCCTTCCTATATTGAAAAAATCATAATCTAATCCATACTTTGTATTTGCAAATGGAGAGGCTAATAATTTGTGGTATTGTTGAACTTAAACAGTTGTTATTAGATTTTTCAACTGAAAAAAAGTTCTAGGAACTCACGGAATAGTTATGTGGGAGGAATGATATTCGTCATTATGATTTGGGTGTCATATTTAATACATCTAAAATATATAAAATGGCATTCTTGGGTGAGATTTAGTTCGCGTGAAAAGGCTAAGGAGGAGTCATAAGTGATAAATGATGCCTACCTTCTAAGCTACGAGTAGTTTAATATCAAAGTAGAAGAGATATGGAAACAACGCTGTTTTAATAAAGAGGCTGGGACATAACTTAAGTGTTTAACTAAAATTCCGAACAAAGTAATAACTTAGCGGATGAAATATACGTAGACTCCTGCGGGATGAAAAGCAACGGCTAGACCCCGCAGAGCGTAGCACGAGGAGGCTTGCCAGTTTCCCGTGGAAAGCGGAGTATATTTCAGGAGCGGCGTAACTAGAACTACAACCATTGTTCGGCTTTTATTTAGTTAAAATATTTTTGTCCCAGCCTCTTTTGATCATTGGACACTCTATTAACTTTCTAATGTCTTTTTGTTCATCTCCTGAATCTTTTTAACGTTTTCAATATGAAAAGGTGAGTCAATACTTTCACTAACAACACTAAATGTATTATTATCTAAATCAAAGAATTCAAAACCTTTCATTCCTTCATAATCTTCAATGTCTGTAGTTATAACACCATTACTATGAAGATGGTCAAAAACTGAATTAATATCTTCAACTACAAAATTAAAATAGACATTTTTTTTCTTCCCTTTAATGATAAATTCAGTTGGTTGTGGAGATTCAACTTGAACAAGGGCTAATTGAGTTGAACTGTTTGGAAAATAAAAACCGGCACCATCTTCCCATCCGTTAATTTTCTTAACGCCTAAATACTTTTCATACCATTTTGTCGCTTCTTTAATGTTAGTTACAGGGATAAATATACTTCCAACTTGCATCATCAAATCTCTCCTTTTATATAAATTCCTAAGTATAACGTTTATAATGGTAAAAAGGTTACAACAATTTTATTTTTTTTGAGGGGGTTTTAGATGGTATTTGACAATTTAGCATTAACAATCACAAAACTATATAAATACTGTTTGAAACTAACAGGTTCAACATGGATGGCAGAAGACCTTGTTCAAGAGACTTTATTAAAGGTTTATAGGTTGAGAGACTCAGAACCTAACCGAGAAATTACATACGCTTTTCTTTATACTGTGGCTAAAAACCTTTTTATAGATGAAAAAAGAAAAAAAGAGACTTATTTTATTTCAATGAAGAGATTCATAATCAGACGAATGATTTTTTAGAATACGATAACTTAATTGAATCATTGCTTGTATCTTTACCGTTAAAACAAGCTATGCTCATAACGCTTAAAGACGTGTTTGGTTATACGATAAAAGAACTAAGCTCAATGCTTCGCATAAGTAACGAATCTATAAAAACTGCGTTACATCGGTCAAGAAAGAGACTAAAATCATCTCCAAAATCTAATGCAGATGTTAATGTTCAAAACCATCAAATCATTGTTGGGCTCTCTAGTGCAATAAAGGAGGCCAATGCTAACAAAATCTTTTATTATTACAGATTACTTGAAGCCCGTAACTTTAAAGTAAGGAGAAGTAGTAGTCAGTCTGTATGTCATGTGATAGATCCTGATGGAAATATACTCGAGCTGCTATCTTCGCTATGATTCGCGTAAGAGTAAGTAGGTTATATGAATGTAAAAAGTCATGGATGTTATTTAGTATAGTCATTGTAGTTAATTTTCGTTGTATCTTACCATGCAAACTTAGCTATAGAAATTAGAGAGGACAGGGTAGATAGCTATTTTTTTCAATTCTTCCTTAGGAAAAACAAAAAGAGGCTGGGACATAAGTTCAAATCTAACTGATTTTTATACAATAATCAAAAATATAACCGCGTGAAATCAAGGTTTATAAATTTGATTTCGTGCGGTTTCTTCATTTTAATTGGGTTTTGTCCCAGCCTCTAGGCTAGATGCTTTTTTTCATTCCACAATTCGTACATTCACGTATAAAAACATAGTCCTTTGCAGAACTTTTAAAAATGGATGAGTTACAATTATCGCAACGACCACTTACTTTGTCAGGGTATTTCTTGTAATCGTATACTTTATTTAAATCTATCTCTGTATGATCTGTCATTTCATTACCTCAATCAATTATATTTTATGAATACATTTTATCAAAACTACACACAAATTTAAATATGACTATGTATAGGATAAGTAGTAAAAAGCTTATAACAAATTTAGGTACTCTTACAATGAAAATAACCATTTGAAGTAATGTTAGAAGACTACTAAATATATCGTTTACTTCACTTCTAACACAAAATTATAAAGAGCACTACCATCAGATACATTTGTATTTTCCTTATCCATCCACCATACACCGTAGCTATAATAATAAATTCCTTTGCTCATTGGAGCGAAAAAGGTGTTATCTTCTACGATAACATCAGAAATTTTAACACCTTCAATTTGTGTTACATGGATTTTGGTAGGCTTCGGTTCGTAATGCATGACAAACCTTACTACTTCGCCTGACCTTACCTCAATAGGTGTTTCTCCTTCCAACATTTCCACTGGCCCAGCAGTGTCAACGCAAATGTTTGAGCTTTTTGAAGTTTTCCAACAGTAACTCCCTAGTATTGTTTCATACTGTTTATTGTTTATCTCAATTAGTGCAATTGGTGGCTCACTTTCAATCACTTGATTATTAGAACATGCAGCTGTAATTAGTACGAAAAAAATGATAGGAGTATACATTAGTTTTTTCATTTTTTATCTCCTTTCTATTTAACTTATATAATATTTTTCGTTATAACGTATTAGTATACTATATGCTAATAAAGTATTTTGTTTTTGATGATTAAATCATTAATATAAAT
Organism: Cytobacillus sp. Hm23; assembly: GCF_051842895.1. Taxonomy (NCBI): domain Bacteria; kingdom Bacillati; phylum Bacillota; class Bacilli; order Caryophanales; family Bacillaceae; genus Cytobacillus; species Cytobacillus sp. Hm23. Next base: position 41,232 of record NZ_JBPXRQ010000036.1, on the reverse strand, counting down.
GGAGAATTATTGTATAGATATCAGTTTTATCACATGTAATGATCCTTATAACAAAATCTAATCTCCTGTTTCAGCGCTTGCTTCCACTAATGCAAATATAGGTTTTTCACCTTCTTGAGTCGTGTTATGAAACCCCCTACTTTAAACTCTTTATGACCATTTCAATTGTATAATGTGAAATACACCCTATTCTATAAAAATATGTTAACTTAAGGAATTTTTTATGTTTATTTGAAATTATTTCACTCATATACCCGTTATTATAAATGATAGAAGAATCGAGAAATGCGCATGATCGTTTTAACTTGTCAGGAGGTCATTATGGAAGAAGAACTGAAATGGGTAGAAGAAGTGCTAAGTGGCAATAAACAAGTCTACGCACACATTATTAATAAATACAAAAATTCGTTATTTGCAACGATTCTACGGATGACAAAAAATCCACAAGACGCACAAGACTTAGTGCAGGAGGCATTTATAAAGGTGTATCATCAGTTGCATAAATATGACAGCCAAGGTTCGTTTTCTAACTGGATGTATCGAGTGGCTATTAACCATTGTATGGACGAATTTAGGAAGAAGCGATATAAGATGAAGCAGGTTGAAATCAACGAAGGAGATCTATTAAACATGAATGATCCTGAAGTCATTTTCTTGAAAAAAGAGAAACAAAGGCAGCTTGAACGCTTAATCGAAACGTTACAAGAAGATGAGCGTATGGTTATTTTGTTACGGTATGTAAATGAACTCAGCTATAACGAAATAAGTGAGCTGGTAGACTTGCCTTTATCAACTGTTCGAAATAAACTTCATCGGGCAAAGAGCAAGATGAGACGTACTGTAAAACAAGGAGGGGATTACTTCTATGAATTGTCCAACGACAGATAAACTTTCTCAGTATGTAGATCAATTACTTCTGATACAAGAACACAATACAATTCAACATCATTTAAAAGATTGTGTGCATTGTCAGCATGTCGTAAATGCTTTTCAAGATGAGCAAAGATTTATAAAGGAAACATTACAAACACCTACACTACCTGATCAATTTGCTTCCACCGTTCTAGACCAGTTAGAACCATACAAACAGAAGGTTACTCGCAAGAAGAGGTCGACTAAAAAAAGAATCATGCTCACTGTAGCAGGCATCATTTTAACTGTAAGCTTAAGTGCGGTATTACAGCCTAGCTTTGCTCAATTAATTGGTGGGCTGTTTTCTACAAATCAAGTGGATGATGGCTTAAGAATGGCGTCCCAAGCTGGTGTCGGTGAAAGAGTAAACCTTGAAGTTACTGATCAAAATATAACATTTAAAGTTGAAGATGTCATTGCAGATCCTTCTCGTCTAGCTATATCATATCAATTGATAAATGAGCATGGCAAAATAATTGACTATGACATTGACTGGTCTGTCCATCCTAAGGATATGGACAATGACATTTCAGCAATCATTCAAAATGGCAAAATTATTCCTATGGAACGGAAGAGTTGGATGAAGCGTGAAGATGATTATGGGTTTATTGAATTCCCTTTAAGAGAATACGAGGAATTAGGAGAGGCGTTCACGTTAGTATTTAACATATCTAATATTAATGGTGTAAAGGGCAATTGGCAGCTAGATGTTCCAGTGGACTTAACAAAGAGTCTACAATTAACTCATACATTACCCTTAAATGATGTAAGTACTACCTATAATGGAGTGATGATCACGATGAAGGAAACACGCTATGCTCCATCATCATATGAACTACTGTATGAAACATCATTTACGGAGGAAGAATTAGCAAAGGTTGAAGAAAATATACAAAATTTTGAAGAACAGTATGGTGAAGACATCATTAGTGATTTAACACTATATGGGTCTGATGTTCAATACCATCTTGAAAATGAGCAAAACAAAGTTGTATATGAAAATCATACTTTCTTTCAAAAGAGTTCTGTTCCATCAGATGGTAAAGGGCTCCAATCCCTTGAGGCTTCTGGAACAGATTTAAAACAACTTGGGCATATAACTTATCGTCAGTTATTCGCACCTCCAAACGACGATGAAAAACTGACTTTTGTGCTTGACGGCGTGGCAAAAACAGTCCCTTCAGATTTTTCGATAACAATAAATCCTAAAGAGTTAAAGAAAAATCCAGTTACATTTGAATATGAAGGAAACTATATGACAATTACAAAAGCAAAAAAACGTAATGAATATTCTTTGCGAAAAGCTATTATTCCTATTGAAATAGAAACCAACTTCACTATTGAATTGGAAGGTGGCAAGGATGAGTTGGCGTCTGAGTTCGTTCATTGGATAATAGAAGATGATAACGGCAACGTATATCCTACATTCGATACAAAATCAATTCTCAATAAAAAAGATAAAAACGATCGTTATAATACGACAATTGACATTCGAGCGTACGATATGGAGGAGATTCCAAAAGAGTTAACATTACATTTACTTTCGGTTAAACGCTTTTATGAATTGGATAAACAATGGCAGGTTCCTCTTTATCAAATTGAAGAATGATTTTGTAACCCTTTATTAGAGTCTAGTTCATCAGCATGACAACTTTATCTGTATATAACAACTGGTCAGAACCTTATTATTCAATACGGAATAATAAGGTTCTGACTTTACAGTGAATATTTGGTTATTATCAATTTTCAAATCTACGAATAGAGCCTAAAGAAAAAACATAAATATGAAGTTCTTTCCGATTTTAAAGTTGAATAGATGTTACGAACGCTGTTGAATTCGATAATGACACAATATATGTGTGATAATGATAAATATTTATTCAGTGGTAATGAAGAAATCAAAGAAGAGTAGAAAAGGAAAAATTTTCTGAAGAGGGAGAGCCAAATGATTATTTATTCAGGAACACCACAACTAGAATCAGACAGATTAATCCTTGGAAAGTTTGAACTCACAGATGCACAGGATGCTTTTACTAATTGGCTTTCTAACGAAAAAGTAAGTGACAATCGGATAAGTCCAGCACATAAGAATGTTTCACAAGCCGTTGAGCGAATAACTAAGATTGTATCAGATTATGAGAATGAAAAATGTTGTTACTGGGCTATTAAACTAAAATCTAGTGGGGATTTAATTGGAGAAATAGACTTATATAATTTTGATCATGCAACTGAAAATTGTGAAATAAGTTATTCGCTAGGTTACAAATGGTGGAATCAGGGTTATGGGACTGAAGCGTTACGAGCGGTTGTAGAGTTTGGCTTTAGGTATATGAACATTCATAAAATTTCTGGAGCACATAACATAGACAATCCTGCTTCTGGTAGGATTATGAAGAAAGTCGGTATGGTGCAAGAAGGAGTAATTAGACATATGATACGCAATTCAAAAAAACAATACAAGGACTGTGCTGTTTGGGGAATTCTACTAGAAGATTATTTGCAACAAAATGAAAGCGAAAAAAACTATATTGTTAACTTGGAATAACTTGGAGGGAAGATTGTGACATACATAGTAAAGATAAACCCTGCTATATCTAGGTATGAAGTACCAGATTTAAGAGAGGTTTTAGGGTGGGATAGGCGTGATAACGATTATCCTACCCTATTTGAACGTTGTAATTTTTGGGCTGGTGTTCGTGATGAAAAAGAAAAACTGATTGCTTTTGGTTATGTTTCAGGTATGGGCTTACAACATGGATATATGGAAGATATACTCGTACATCCTGACTATCAATGTCAGGGTATTGGTGTAGCTCTAGTAAGAGAATTATTGGGAGAGTCAGAAAGGTTTGGCTTGGAAATCATCACTTTAACACATGATCAAAAGTATTTGAATTTTTATAGGAAATGTGGATTTACTCATTGTTCGGGTGGGGTATGGGTAAGGAAATAGATTGATAGTATTTATAACTGATATGAAAAGAATGTGGGATTCAAGTGTAATTTAAAGACAAGGGATTGTCTTTTATCATTTAACTAAGTAAAGTAGATTACCTGCTAACTTAACAATCTCATGTCTTACAGCAACTTAGTTTAAAGTTTAAGAAAATCCTATTTACAATCAAATAATATTGCTGTGAGCACATGTTTTTATCGGGAATTTGCTGTTTTTATTATTAAAAAGGAATCTGTCGACTATCTTTCGATTGTTTTTTGTAGGGTGACCTATTCGATGATGGCATATTAATATTTTGAAATTTTGCCCGTGACAAGATCTAATCATTCTAAAATATATTCTTTTAATACCACTTAGAATAAAGAAAGCTAGTTGGGGCTCTATTGTCTTCATCTATAAAAGTTAATTAGTTTTTTAGTGCCATATTCTTCATTAACAACAACTGGTTTAATGTGTCATTTTTCGACTAAAAAAGTCATAAAATTTGTAAAAAGAAGAAAAATATTAATTTACAATATTTTCAGTAAATAATATAATAGTTTCAGTGGGCTATTACCACTACATACAAAAAATTACAATTAGGGGGAGATTCAATTTGAAGAAGACAAAGTTATATTTACTTCTCACATTGCTGTTAGCTTTTACAATGGTATTTGCTGCATGCGGAAATAGTGAAACAACCTCTGAGACAGAAGAGGTAACAGAAAGTAACGAAACAACAGAAGAAGAAACAACAGAAGAAACAGAAGCGAATGAATCAGGCCTTGCAGAAAATCAAGTATTACGCATTAATAATAACTCTGAGCCTAGTACGTTAAATCCTAGCTTAGCAGAAGATGCGGTATCGTCTACAGTACTATTACAAACTTTTGAAGGTTTAACTCGAATCGGTAAAGATGGCGAACCAGAGATGGCAATGGCTGAGGATTATGAAATGTCGGATGATGGCTTGACATATACGTTCAAGCTCCGCGATGGAATTGCCTGGTCCAATGGAGATACATTAACAGCACACGATTTTGAATATGCATGGAAATGGGTGCTACAAAATCCTGAATCAACGTATGCTTATATTCTTGACTATGTGAAAAATGCTGAAGCAGCTAGAAAAGGTGAAATTGACATTTCTGAAGTTGGTGTTAAAGCTCTAGACGATAAGACACTAGAAGTTCAACTAGAAAATCCAACTGCTTACTTCTTAGAACTTACTGCATTTTATACTTATTTTCCAGTGAATAGTAAAGTTTCTGAAGCAAATGCTGACTGGGCTTTGGATGCTGGAGCTGACTATACTTCAAACGGTCCATTTAAACTATCTGTATGGGAGCATAACGATAAAATTGTGCTAGAACAGAATGAACATTACTGGGATGCTGAATCTGTTACACTAGAAAAAATTGAGATCATTATGATTAATGATGCAAATACTGAATTAACGATGTATCAAAATGATGAGCTAGATTGGGCGGGTTCACCAACCGGTAGTTTACCATCAGAGGCACTACCATCTCTTAAAGATGAAGGAAGTTTAACGATTCAACCAATTGCTGGAGTATATTGGTATAAATTTAATACTGAAGAAGCACCATTTAATAATAAAAAAATACGTCAAGCGTTTGCGTATTCAATTGACCGTAAAGCTATTGTAGAAAATGTTACACAAGGTGGAGAAATTGCAGCATTCGGTAACGTGCCACCAACTATCTTCCCTGAAGCAGCTGATGGGGGATACTTTAAAAATGCGGACTATGAGATGGCAAAACAGCTGTTAGAAGAAGGTTTAGCGGAAGAAGGCTATGCAAGTGTGGAAGACCTTCCTTCTATCGAGCTTTCGTACAACACGAATGATACTCATGCTAAAGTGGCACAAGCAATCCAAGATATGTGGAAGAAAAATCTTGGTATAGAAGTTGAATTGTTTAACCAAGAATTTGCTGTTCATCTTGATGCATTAGATTCAGGTAATTTCCAAGTAGCTCGAATTGGTTGGATAGCTGACTTTAATGATGCAATGAACTTCCTAGAAATATACAAAGAAGTTGGTGGAAATAATAATACTCGTTGGGAAGATGCAGAGTATAGAAGTTTATTAGATGAATCTAACAGAGAACAAGACCCTGCTAAACGAGAAGAGCTTCTAAAACAAGCTGATGAGCTATTAACAGATGCAATGCCAGCAATTCCAATCTACTACTACACGAATAAGTATGTGAAGAAAGACAGCTTAAAAGGCGTTGTAGTTTCTGGATTAGGAGACGTACAATATAAATGGGCTTATTTCGAAGCTGAATAACCAATCGATAAATGATAGTGAGCGATATAAATAGATATATACTAGTATAAAAGTGAACTAACGAGGGTGACTCATGAAAGGTCCGACCATAAACCCAATTATTGTATATAGGGAATGTTGCCCGGATACTATACAATAATTGGTGTTTGTAGGTCTGACCTTTAGCTGTGAGTCACTTATTTTTATGTTGCGGAGGTGTACAACCTTGATTAAGTATATTTTAAAACGTCTCGGATTTATAATAATTACTCTTTTAGTAATTATTACTGTAACCTTTTTCCTTATGAAAGCAGCGCCTGGAGGACCATTCACTTCAGAAAAGCCACCACCACCTGAAATTCTAGAAAAACTAAATGAATATTATGGACTTAATCAGCCTTGGTATGAGCAATATTTTGATTATTTAGTTTCAGTAGCTAGCTGGGATTTCGGACCGTCCTTTAAGTATAACGGACAATCTGTAAATGATTTTATTAAGGATGGATTCCCTGTGTCGTTAATACTAGGACTGGAGGCTATTTTTCTAGCATTGGCTTTTGGTGTTCTATTCGGTGTTATATCAGCCCTCAGACATAATAAGTGGCAAGACTATTCTGTGATGATTTTAGCAGTATTAGGAATATCCGTACCAAGCTTTATAATTGCATCGGTCCTACAATATGTATTTGCGATGAAATTGGGGTTATTTCCAGTCGCTAGATTTGAATCGTTTTCTTATCATGTCTTACCTGCAATTGCTTTGGCGTCGACACCGCTGGCATTTATCGCACGACTTACAAGATCAAGCATGCTTGAAGTGTTAGCTTCAGATTATATAAGGACAGCGAAGGCAAAAGGCATTAAAAACACCGTTGTCGTCGTCAAGCATGCCATTCGTAATGCCTTAATGCCTGTAGTCTCTTATATGGGTCCACTAACAGCTGGGATTTTAACAGGTAGCTTTATTATCGAGAGTATATTTGGTATCCCTGGTTTAGGCAGCCACTTTGTTCGCTCGATTTCAGATCGCGATTATACAACAATTATGGGTGTAACTGTGTTTTATAGTGTTCTGTTACTCGTTTCAATCCTCTTAGTAGATATATTGTATGGATTAATTGATCCTCGAATTAAACTTGCTCAAGGGAAAGGGGATTAATATGGATAGACAATTAGATGAATCACAAACGATACAACAAAACTTACCTAAAGAACTATTCGAACGAACAAATGCTGAAGCACATGAAGCAGAGAAATTAGGGAAAAGCATTACATTTTGGAAAGACGTTTGGCTGCGCTTTAAAAGTAATAAATTAGCTGTATTCGGTGTTTTTTTATTGTTCGTACTCGGAATTATGGCATGGGTTGGTCCAAGCTTGACCCCATATGATTATGCGACAAATGATTTAACCCAAGCGAATAAAGCACCTTCAAGTGAACATTGGTTTGGCACGGATAGTCTTGGTCGTGACATGTTTACTAGAGTTTGGCATGGTGCACGAATTTCATTGTTCATCGGTTTAGCGGCTGCAACAATTGATTTAATTATCGGTGTTATTTGGGGTGGTTTAGCAGGTTATCTTGGCAAGCGAACGGATGAAACATTAATGCGTATCGCCGATATTTTAACTGCTGTTCCATATTTGTTAGTTGTAATTTTACTAATGGTTGTATTAGAACAAGGCTTAACAACAATGATTATTGCGATGTCTATAACCGGTTGGATTAATATGGCTAGAATCGTTCGGGGGCAAGTCCTACAATTAAAGTCTCAGGAATATGTGTTAGCAGCTCAAACGCTAGGTGCAAACACGAAAAGAATTTTAGCTCGACATTTAGTTCCTAACTCAATGGGACCCATTTTAATTACAATGACATTAACGGTTCCTGCGGCGATCTTTACTGAAGCTTTCTTAAGCTATTTAGGTCTTGGTGTACCAGCGCCACTGGCTAGCTGGGGAACGATGGCAAGTGAAGGTGTACCAGCAATGAAATATTATCCGTGGCAATTATTCTTCCCGGCTATATTTATATGTTTAACCATTTTTGCTTTTAATGTTGTTGGAGACGGCTTACGAGACGCGCTTGATCCACGCCTACGAAAATAAGGGGGAAGAAAAATGAAAATGAAACCAATTTTAGAGGTAAATGATTTAGCAATTTCTTTTCATACATTTTCGGGGGAAGTAAAAGCAGTCCGTGGTGTGAATTTTCACGTAAAAAAGGGTGAAACGCTAGCTATCGTTGGTGAGTCAGGTTCAGGGAAAAGTGTAACAACACAATCAATTATGAAGCTTATTCCAACACCTCCTGGGGAGTATGTACGGGGCTCAATCATGTTTAATGGTGAAGACATTGTCCAAAAATCAGAGAAACAGATGGAAAAAATCCGCGGTAAAGATATTGGGATGATTTTCCAAGATCCAATGACCTCATTAAATCCAACGATGAAAGTTGGAGATCAAATCATGGAAGGGTTAATCAAGCATCAAAGCATGTCTAAAGCTGAAGCAAGGTTGGAAGCAATTAATTTACTAAACATGGTTGGAATTCCAATGTCAGAAAAGCGTGTGGATGAATACCCTCACCAATTTAGTGGTGGTATGAGACAGCGTGTTGTCATTGCGATTGCATTATCATCTCGTCCAAAACTATTGATCTGTGATGAGCCAACAACTGCTCTCGATGTGACCATTCAAGCACAAATTCTCGAATTATTAAAGGATTTACAAGAAAAGATGGATATGGCAGTTATATTCATTACCCATGATCTAGGCGTCGTAGCTAATGTAGCTGATCGCGTTGCGGTTATGTATGCTGGACAGATTGTTGAAACTGGGACTGTTGATGAAATCTTTTATAACCCACAGCATCCGTACACATGGGGGTTATTAGGGTCAATGCCAAGTCTTGAAGGTAGCGAAGATGAACTTTACGCGATTCCGGGGTCACCACCTAATTTAATTAACCCACCAGTAGGAGATGCGTTTGCATTGAGAAGTGAATACGCGATGAAAATTGATTTTGAAATGGAACCACCGATGTTTAAAGTATCAAATACTCACTATGCAAAAACATGGCTATTACATGAAAACGCACCGAAAGTTGATCCTCCTGAAATTGTCAATAGAATGAAAATACACTATAAATCTTTCAAACGCAGTCATGAAAGAGGGTAATTGAAGATGAACTTAAAAGAAGAAAAACTGTTGGAGATACAAGGCCTTAAACAACATTTTAAAGTTAACAAAGAAAATACAGTAAAGGCTGTTGATGGTATTTCCTTTGATATATATAAAGGTGAAACGTTTGGCTTAGTTGGAGAATCTGGTTGTGGGAAATCTACAACAGGGCGGACAATTATTCGCTTATACAACGCAACAGATGGTAAGGTACTTTATAATGGCGAGAATGTCCACGGGAAGAAGTCGAAAAAGGAATTAAAAGCGTTTAATCGAAAAATGCAGATGATCTTTCAGGATCCATATGCGTCACTAAACCCACGGATGAAAGTATCTGACATTATAGCAGAAGGAATTGATATTCATGGCCTCGCTACTTCTAAACAAGAACGAATGAATAGAGTCCATGAGTTATTAGAAATCGTTGGGCTTAACCGAGAGCATGCGAGTCGTTATCCTCATGAATTCAGTGGCGGACAAAGACAACGTATAGGTATTGCAAGGGCACTAGCAGTAGATCCAGAATTTATTATTGCAGATGAGCCTATTTCAGCGTTGGATGTATCTATTCAAGCTCAAGTCGTGAACTTGATGAAAAAACTTCAGAAAGAAAAAGGACTTACATATTTATTTATTGCGCATGACTTGTCTATGGTCAAATACATTAGTGATCGAATCGGCGTAATGTATCGTGGGAAAATTGTAGAGTTAGCCAAGAGTGATGTACTGTATAACGACCCTATACACCCTTATACTAGATCACTATTGTCGGCAATTCCATTACCAGACCCAGATCATGAGCGTTCTCGTAAAAGAATAATTTATGACCCTTTGCAGCATAATTATGACAAAGAGACACCTACAATGAGGGAAATAAAACAAGGACATTATGTATTTTGCTCAGAAACAGAATATATGATGTACAAAGCTGAACGTGGATAATGCAGGGGCTGAAGTTTTTATATTGAAGTAAATAAATAAGTAGCAATCTATTGTATTTGTCGGATGTGCCAGATGTAACAGTTGAAATTGTAAATTAATTATTATTGGATAGAATATTAATTGTGGAAAAATGTTTAAGTTATTGGAGATGCTATCGATAACTTAAACATTTGTTTTTTATCGTTTTAATAGTTTTGAATTTTCTGATCTTTTTTGTAATTTAATTGTTAGTACCAGATTCTTAATCAAATTATTTAAATGATAACAATGAAAAAGATCAGCTTTCGATTAGTTTTTTAATACTTTCATGTGTAATTTCAACGAATGTAAATCGATCTTCAATCTCAAATAAATTCTTAGCTTTAATAAAATTATCATAGGCATCTTTTTTGTTTCCAAGATTTTTAAAATTTTGCGCAGTTATATGGTATAACTCACCTAACAAATATAGCAATTCTTTTTTGATACATAAATTAATTCCTCTCTGGCTATATGAAATTGAATGTCGGTAATCCTTAATTTTATATAACGATTTTGCTAAACTATAGCAAAGCCTTATTTCTATTTTAAAGTTTTGTTGGGGAAGATCCTTTAGTTTACTAAGAGCTTCCTTATAGACCTCTATTGACTTATTATACTCTTCAATTTCATTATATATAATCCCAATACTATTTAATATTTCTACCTGTTGTAATTTTAGTATTGACATCTCACTATCATTTCCATAGTTTAAGGCTTCATTTAATATATTCATAGAAGATTGGATATTCTTATAAATATAAAATTCAACTATCCCTTTATGCCAAAGCATAAACTGAGAAAGATGGTCTACTCTAAAAGCAGGAGTAGTACTTTCATGCTTTATTAATTCTTCAACCATTAAATAATCTCTCTTTCTTATAGCACTTCGAACTTGTTTTTTTACCTCTGTAACGTAATCATACCTTGGTGTATAGGCTAAGTTATAGAAATAATTTACATCTACTCCTAGTGTCTCCGCAATTTCATAGAGAGTTGTACACAATGGTAACACCTCTCCTTTTTCTATTTTACTTATTTGAGCTTGGGTTACTGTTTTTTGTGCTAATTGAGCTTGTGTAAGCCCTGCTTTTTTTCTCAAATAACGGATTTCATTCCCAATTATTGTAGCGATATATTCCATATTAATTATTCACCACTATTCCTAAAGTTATATTTTATAAGAAATATTAAAGATTAAATAGGAAATAATAAGTAAATTATAACAAAATAAAGATAGTTTAGAAAGATTTTCAAATATAATTTTGTTATTATAAAATAAAGAAAGGGGAGAGGTCTATGAAAAAGATATTACTTGTTACTGTATTAATTTCTACTCTATTTGGTTTTACATCAGATAATGATGCTCATAAAGAAACAAAATATAGTTATAGTATTGAAGTTCCTTCTGATGACGATGATTTGCCAAATCAACATTAACACTTACCATAGGGAGTAAAGTTAATATAAATATCTTTGTAAAAGTGAAAAGTAACTTATTTATGAGTTATGGTGGGATATATTTTTAGATTATTGAATGAGTATCTATCTGGTAAAATACCCTTGGATATTAGATATTACACGAATAACATGTAGATATATTGAATTGAATTGATTAAGTTATGAAAATTATTAAATGCGCACTTATTAAAGAGGAGAGATGAAAATGGAAATGAAGGATGTTTTTGATTTAGATTTACAGATAGGTTCGAGTGTATCTACTAACCAAGATAGAATTGGTTTCGCAAGTGAATCATGTTCCTGTAAAGGTTGTACAGTAACATCATGTCCGTGCAATCGTTTCTCGGATAATTGTGAAGCCACCCAATTTAGTGTATGTGGCTGTGGTACAACAGATATTTGCTAGTAACGGATATAAGGAACAAACAGTGTTTGTAACATAAGCGTATCTAAAGTAAGGTTCTATTACTATACTTAGAACGTTGGAAATCAACATCTTTTTATTAATAGTATTCATTTCCTAAAAAGTATTTATATATTTAATTACTTATCACCGCTGAGAGAAATGTAAAAAAGGATCATGTTTTGATAATATATTTCAAAACATGATCCTTTTTTAAGTTATTTATACTATTTTATTTCATTTTATTACAAAATATATAACTAAATGAATTTTTTTGTAAAAACTATAATATTTGCTTTGGGATAAAGAAGAGTATAAAGCATTAAATAATTTTATTGTAAATATCAGAATTTAAGATTTATTTAAAATTTTGTTTAAATGATAAAGGGCGTGCCTAATAAGATATAGAGAGGGGAATGGAAATGAAAGATATTTTTGATTTAGATTTACAGATTAGACCGAGTGTATCTAATAATAATGGTGGTAGTGGCTTTAATAGTGACTCTTGTAGCTGTCCTACCGGTTGTACAGGTTGTTGTACTATGGGTTTTGCTACTTGTAATTGTTTCTCAGATGATTGTGAAGTGACTCAGTTTAGTGTATGTGGCTGTGATACAACCGATATTTGTTAGTAATGGAAATATGGAACAAGTAGAAATTAGGTTTTAATAGATATATCTAGATTGTAGGTTATCATACCTCATCATTTATGGTATTGATAACTTGATAGGTTTTGTTAATACTGCTATATCTTAAATTATTTATCATTGTTCAAAAAAAGAAAAAAGGAGTATGTTTTGATAATGCAAATCAAAAACATGCTCTTTTTTAGGTTGTAATACAATTTTATGACATTTACTTACAAAATATATAACTATATGAATATTTTATGTGGAATTTGTAGTATTCTACTCGAAATAAAGAAGATTAAAAGGTAATTCTTTAATTTTATTGAAATATCAGAATTTAACGTTAATTCAAAATTATGATTAAATGTAGTTACGGCGCGCCTAACAAAATTAATAGGGAGAGTGAAATGGAAATGAAAGATATTTTTGATTTAGATTTACAGATAGGTTCGAGTGTATCAAAAAATCAAGGTACTATTGGATTTATGAGTGAATCTTGTAGCTGTGCTAATACTTGTTCAGCTAACTCTTGTTCTTGTGATTCTTGTAATTGTGTTTCAGTAGACTCTTGTAATTGTTGGTCAGATAATTGTGTAGTCACTCAGTTTAGTGTATGTGGTTGTGGGACAACAGATATTTGTTAGAAGTATAAACATGGAACAAGTAGTATTATAACATATTGTAAAACTCACTTAAATAAGCCTTATTAACTATACTTAGAACGTAGGCAGTCAATATCAATTAATTAATGGTATTGATTGCCTAATAAGTACTTTGCTTAATATCTATAAAATAACCATCAATTACCTATCATCGTTGAGAGAAAGGAGTTTGTTATGGTACTTGTTGATAATAAACCAGATAGCCAACTAAAACAGAGTAAATATTTTCAAGCATTAGATTTTTATATGGTTAGGTCTCCTTTACTTCCTTTAGAAACTTACATAGAGATATTTGATTTGTCATTAATGGATTATGAACAGCAACAAGAACAGATGATTGATAAGCTAGTTAATTTAGCACAAAGCCCGATAATTCGAGAAAGTATAGCTGTCTCAAGTCTTTCTTTACTAGAATCATTACCTAATATTTCTAATAATAAAAATAAAAAGAAAAGGGATCAAGCAATAAAAGGTTTTACTCGATATCTTATTAGAATGATAAGTAGACCAACACCTTATGGTCTTTGTTCAGGTGTCTTATATGGAAATATAAGTAATTCTACATCGTTAAACATAGGTGGTATTTCCAATCATCAGAAGAAATCTCGACCTGATATGGAGTGGCTATTATCTGTAATAAAATCAATTGAAACCCTACCTAATATTATTTCTCAACTCTACGTTTCCGCTAACCCAATGGTGTATTTTTCTGGGAGTAGAGCAAAACTTCCTTACGTGAGTCGTTATGGTGAGAAAAGAGGGACAGGTATTATAGACAATTCATCGATTCGTATCACACCGGTAGTGGAATTTGTTTTAAATGAAGCAAAGGCTCCGATTTTATATACCGAATTATTAAAGAGAATACGAGAAATATACCCCCAGGCAGATGAGAAGAGAATTAATCACTTTTTGATGGAATTGTTTGAACAAGAATTTCTTATTAGTAATCTAAGACCACCGATAACAATTTCTGACCCCTTCTCTTATTTTTTAAACCAGCTTAAAGAGCTAAAAGAATTAGATCATGTTAAGGAAAAATTGAGTGAAGTCAGTCAGTTACTAAATGAATATGATACCTTACAAGTAGGAAAAGGTGAAAAAAAATATAAAGATCTAGTTTCTACTATGAACAAAATAGCTAAAGTAAAAAATCCGATTCAAGTAGATATGAAAATATCTGATAAGCCAGTAAGCTTACCAGGGCACTTACAAAATGAGGTTTCTAAAGTAGCGGATGTGCTTTGGCGATTGTCACCACACAAACGAGGGTATAGCCATTTAGATACATATAAAGAAAAATTTTTAAACAAATACGGATCAGCTAGGGAGGTACCTATTCTTACGTTATTAGATGAAGATTTAGGATTAGGTGCTCCACCTGGTTATCAATATCCAGTGAGTCGTATGAAAGCAGAAACTACTGTGTCAAGATATTCTAAAAAACGAGAAGGTTTATTAATGGAATGGCTTTTAAAAGCTCAAAAAAATAACCAAACGGAGATTGAATTAAATGATAATATGATTCAAGTTTTGGAAGAAAGCTCTCCAAATAATAAGCATAGTCCTTCTTCACTTGAATTATATTTTACATTGACCTCTGTTAGTCAAGAAGAAGTGGATAAAGGAAACTACAATTTAGTACTTACACAGAATACGGGCTCTAACGGTGCAGGTAAAACTTTTGGAAGATTTTCATCTTTACTTGGAGATGATGTAATTGATAATTTAAAACAAGTACACCAAATAGAAGAATATTCAAACCCAGACCATCTATTTGCAGAATTATCTTATCTACCTGCGAAGGGGAGAGCTACAAATGTAACTATTACTCCAAGTGTTCGCCCTTATGAAATAACTTTTGGAACAAACTCTTCAAAAGGAAAAGATCAAACCATACCTTTAAATGATATCGTTGTCGGTCTTACTATGGAAAATGGTAATTATTCCTTTTATCTTCGATCCAAGAAATTAGGAAAAAACATAATTCCTACTTGCGGTCATATGCTCAACATGATGTATGCACCAAACATTTATCGTTTCTTACGAGAGTTATCAAACGATAACGAGCGAAGGTGGGAGCACTTTTCATGGGGAGCGCTAGAATCTTCGCCATTTTTACCCCGCCTACGCTATGGTAAAGCTATTTTATCTTTGGCAAGATGGAAATTATACTCTAATACTTTATCGTCAAAGAAATCATGGAGTCATGAAAAATGGTTTTCAAGGCTACAGCAATGGCGAGATGAATGGGATATACCTCGTTATGTATATATGACAGAAGCTGATAATCGTATATTACTAGATTTAGAGAATCCTTTAACGGTGTCAGAATTACGTCGAGATTACGAGAAACAACAAGAAGGTCAACATATATTACTAACAGAAACAGGATTTGAATTTATTGAAAATCCTCTTAAAGGAGAAGAAGGACATTTTCTTATGGAGTGTGTCTTTCCTATCGTTAAAAAGCATGAGCCAAAAAAATTATCTGAGAGTGATAATTCATACAAGGTGAAAAAATCGACTGACGTAAGCTTTGAAGGTGTAAAAAAACATAAAGTAGTAGAAAAAGAAATTACTCCTATAGAAGCTCCCATCGCTAACCATAGTCGGGTTCATCTCCCTGGAGGAAAATGGATTTTTCTAAAATTGTATGGTCTATCTAGTAGGATTGAAGAGTTCATTGGTTGGCACATGAAAGAACTGTATGAACTAGCTAAAGGTAATCAAGTGGCAGATCAATGGTTCTTTATGAGATATTCTGATCCAAATCCACATATTCGTTTGCGATTCAAAGGAGAGCAAGAACAGCTATACTCCAAACTTATGCCTATAATTCACCAATGGGGTCTAAATTTACAACGAGAAGGATTAGTCTCACAAATGGTCATTGATTCCTATGATCCGGAAATAGAAAGGTATGGAGGTCCTAAATTAATTGAGTTAGCTGAAAAGGTGTTTGAGGGTGATAGTATCATGGTGACCAATTTGATCCGACTTAAAAGAGAAGGAGCAGTCTCCATAGACCTAGATATGATTGCTGTTATTTGTACAATTGATATCATGGAACGTTTTTCTCTTTCATTTAAAGAGCAGTTAGATTGGTTTAATAAAAGGTTTTCACATAAAGAACATTTAAAAGTATTTAGAAAAAACAGAAAACCTTACATGGAACTTGGTAATTCGAAAAATGATTGGGAGAGTTTAAGAAATGATCCAGAGGGAATTTTAATTTACAATAACATGTTACATCGTCGAGAAACTTTACAGCACTATGCACAACAAGTTCATTTAAATCAACAAGACGGAATCTTACATAGTAATCCAGATGGAATCCTTGCGAGTATAATTCATATGACGTTAAATCGTTTTGGTATTAGCTTTCAGGATGAGAGGAGGGTAATGCATCTGGTTCGTCATACTTTGCATAATCTTCGATATTCGAGGGGGATCAGAGATTGATAAAACAAGATGAGTTGAATTATACTCAGCTCAACATAAAAAATATTTTTCGTTCATTTAGTTATTGGCCTAGAGTCTTTAAGTTGTTATGGGAAACGAAAAAGAGCTATTTTGTTGCAATTCTCACACTATCCTTGTTTCAAGGCGTTTCCCCTGTTCTTTCATTATTAGCTACACAACATCTCATTAATTCAATCGCAACTGGGTTGAATCTAGGGTTTAAGGTTATATTAATTGCTTTCTTCTTTTTTATTGGAGTAGCGTTACTAGATATGGTTATAGCATCATTATATCAATATTATGATACTTTGCTCCGGAAGTTATTATCAAACAGAATTAACATATTAATTTTAGAAAAATCTCTATGTTTGAGTTTGGAAGATTTTGAAAATCCTACAATCCAAGATCATCTCAAACGTGTCCAAAATGATTCAGGTTCTCGTCCATTTCAAGTATTAAAGGTAATTCTTGGTATGATTAGTAACGTAGTTACGTTACTTTCTACAATTACTGTTATATTATTGTGGAAATGGTGGGTGGCTTTGTTTATAGTACTTATCCCTTTTATATCATTTGTTTCTTTTCTACGCTTAGGACAAGAGGAGTTTCTACGGTATTGGAATCGAGCTGAAAAGAGCCGACAGTCTTGGTATTTTAGTCATTTGATCACACAAGATAAAACAGCTAAAGAAGTTAGGCTTTATCAGTTAGGAGCCTTTTTCTTGAGTAAGTATAAAAAGATAATTGATAGTTTTTATAGTGAAGACCGTTTCATTCTCATCAAGAGAATGAAAATTTCATCAGTATTTAAAATAATCACTCTCTCAATTAACTATTCTATTGTGTTATTAGTTCTTTGGTCTGCTT
This sequence comes from Cytobacillus sp. Hm23, assembly GCF_051842895.1. NCBI lineage: Bacteria > Bacillati > Bacillota > Bacilli > Caryophanales > Bacillaceae > Cytobacillus > Cytobacillus sp. Hm23. Next base: position 23,463 of record NZ_JBPXRQ010000036.1, on the reverse strand, counting down.
ATATGAAGGAGATCCTAATTGGAAATGTAGTAGGATTAATTCAAGCCATTCGTTTGACAGAGTCAACGGCACAAGGAATTGTCCAAAGTATCCTCTCACTGTGCCAAAATAATCTATATTTAGAGCAACTCTTTCACTTTTTAGATATTTCTACAAAGGAAAATCAAAAAGTATTGATTAATACAGCTATACAGTTAAATGATGACAATAATTCTCTAGTCAATGTGAGACCAACTCCGACTCTTTCAGCCATAGAGAAGATTGAATTTCAGAATGTCTCTTTTAAGTATAAGGGAACAGAAATGTATGCCTTAAATAATGTAAGTTTTACATTAAAAAAGGGAGAGACATTAGCCATTGTTGGTAAGAATGGTTCAGGAAAGAGTACAATAGTGAAACTTTTAACCTCATTATATACAGATTTTGAAGGAGAAATTCTGATAAATGGGATATCAATCCGAGAATTTGACCAAGAAGGTTTAAGGGAACAGATTGGAGTAGTGTTTCAGGATTTTGTTCAATATGAGTTGCCTGTGAGAGAAAATATAGGTTTTGGGGATTTAAAGCATGTGAATGATGAAAGAATCATGCAAGCAGCAGAACAAGCAGGTATAGTCGAGATGATTGAGCAACTTCCTAATCAAATAAATACACAGCTAGGAAAATTGTTTACTGATGGGCACCAATTATCTGGTGGACAGTGGCAACGAATTGCTATTGCAAGAGCTTTTATTAGAAATGCTGATATTTACATAATGGACGAGCCAAGTTCATTCCTTGATCCATTCGCAGAAAAGGAAGTGTTTGACAAGTTTCAATCCCTTCTTCAAAATCGCATTGGACTGTTTATAACTCATCGCTATTCAACAGTTCAGTTTGCAGATCAAATTATCGTTTTGGATAAAGGTGTCGTTGTTGAAAGTGGCAATCATAATGAACTAATTAACCTTGGTGGTAACTATGCCCAATTATACAATTTACAAGTGTCTTCTTTTTTTGGGAAACAAGAGGGTATAAAGAAAGCATCTGTTAGTTAAAAGGAATGTAAGGACTACTGCCTAGTTTAAAAGGAGAGGTAATGATGAACAATACACAAGAATTGATTTCTCAACTAGCTAAGGAACATTATAAGCAGGTGGAAAATACTGTTCTTGATCTAGCTAAAAAGTTACAAAGCGCAGAAGTGATTGAAAATAAGTTATTACTGGAAATACAATCCCAGGAAGATGTATCGGATGAGAAAACCGATACATCTAAAGAATTGGGTAGTATTCTAGGGACGGGGTTAGCGGGAGGCTTAGCAAGTTTTGCTCTATTATTTGGTGAGTTAGATAGATACTATCCAGAGGGGGGGTGGGATCTGAAAGGTCATCAATTTCTTGTCCAGATTCAAGAAAAGCTACAAACTCAAGGGATTTTATCTTACTCACTATATGGTGGATTAGCGGGGATAGGGCTTGCTGCACATTCCTTATCTAGACAAGGCACTAGGTATACGAAGTTATTAAACACGATTAAAACACATTTATTATCTAACCTCCCTGACATGCTCGAGGATTTTACAAACAATTTAAAACAAGATAGCGTAAAAATGACAGATTATGATGTTGTCCAAGGTGTAGCAGGAATTGGACGGTATTTACTATTATATAAAGATGAACCAAATGTTTTAGAAGCTATACATGAAATAATCAAGTATGTGATAAGATTATCGAAATTTAAGGAACTGAATGGAGTATCTATACCTGGGTGGCATATTAAAAGTGAAAACCTTTTCTTGGAGAGTGAAAGAAAGAAGTTTACTAATGGAAACTTTAATGTAGGTTTAGCACATGGTATTCCTGGACCATTAGCCTTCCTTGTCTTAACAAAGAAAGTTGGTATAGAGATAGAAGGGCAAACAGAGGCTATTGAACGAATAGTCAATTGGCTGTTGGAATGGAAGAGAGAAGACGAATATGGTCCGATTTGGCCGTTTAACGTTTCATTTGAGGAATTAATGGATGGTAATTTACAGGGGAATCAACGGAGTATGGAAGCTTGGTGCTATGGCTCTCCAGGCGTGGCAAGGGTTATTTGGATGGCAGGAGAGGTGTTAGGAGTAGAATATTGGAAGGAAATTTCAGTAGATTCCTTCAAAGCGACATTTAGAAGACCAATGAGTCAATGGAATATAAATGCTCCTAATTTCTGTCATGGATATGCTGGGTTATTGCAAATTGCTCATCGGATGTATTTAGATTCTGGAGAAAAAGAGATATTAGACGGACGGAACAAGCTTATTAACAAAGTTTTGGGTATGTACAATACTGAGTTTCCATTTGGATATTATGATATACCTAAAGGAAATTGTGAACAACAGATTGTTCATAATCCTGGATTACTTGAAGGAGCAGCTGGTACCGCATTAGTTTTACTAAGTTTAATTAATGACAAACCTTCAGATTGGGATTCTATCTTCCTTATCGTATAATAATTATTTCCTATAAAAATACAGACCAATTTATAAGCATTGAAAAATATGTTCTATAAAAAATTGAAGTATTAAAAGGAGTGAGATACATGAAACAGGATATGTTTGATTTAGATTTACAAATTAATGTAGATAAGACCATAGTATTAAACTCAGATGGTCCATCTATGTCCGGGTGTACTTGTAACTCATGTTTGGTTTGTCCTACAGACAATTGTGATACTAACGATTGTATAACAAGATTTAGTAATTGTGGGTGTGGAACAAGCGATATATGCTGAAAATCTAAAATAATATTTTATTAATTTGCTAATTTAGTAATTCAAGGGTATTCTTATTTTTTGTTAAAGAATCTGCTCTATGGTGACTGTAACATATTTCTAAAAAAACTTGAATGGTTGGAAAGATTCATAAAAGGTAAGAAGTAAAAGAAATATATCATATTTCTTTTGCTTTTTTAGTTGTGGGTTGAGTTTAGTGATTTTGGTATGTTACATAAATATTTATATGAATAAATAGAGATGTTAGGTATTCCGGTTAGTGTATGTAGGGAAACTGTGATCGGTACAAAGCAATTTCAAGAAGTTATACTCCTTTTAGATACTCTAGTAGATTCAAAAGATCAAATATCATTGATCCCTTCACTAGGGGGGGGGGTTGGCATAGAGTGATATGAATGGAAAAACTAACAATGAGGTTTTTCAACTTATGATTCTACTCTTCCATCGCTAAATAGGGATGAACGTTCTATTTAAAAGCTTTTAAAAAGCTAGGGCTTGATCAATTGATAGTGCCGAGGAAGTTAATAGTTTATAAGTTTTTATATTCATAATGGGGTTTAATAGTTGCAAAGTTTTGTTGTAGGAATCTAGTATTATTCAAAATTCATCAGACACTTTAGTGGAACATAAGATGTTCATAATAATGAGAAAACGTTCATAGTGTCTAGTTCACACACAGAATTAGTATTATTGTCTAAAGTTATATGTTGAATAGGCAAATCAGCATTTCTTTTGCAACATTTCAAACATTGTTGTAAGGATAAAATGGATTGAAGGTCTTCAATCATTTTGATATAATTTTCTATATTTAATATGTATCTTCCATATAAAATGTTATATTTTAATCTTTTCAATTTTAGTAACAGTGCTAAACATGGGACGGGGGCCTTAGTCAGTAATTGGTAGTACCTTATAATAGTGATTGAAGATATATTAGGAGTATAATTCTTCAAAAAAAGAAGGGTTGTTACATATTTTAATGTATGACAAGAAAAAGGGTAGGTTAGTTGATTTGAATTTTCTACTAGTAATATTGAATGGTCAAATTGACTAAAGAACGAAAAAACCTATATGATAAAATACTTAATAACGGCCGAGAAAAAATGGTTTTATATATCCTCTTCATCACTTAACTATTTTTTACTGGAAGTTTCATATAATCATATTTGAAAAGGTGTAAAGCTTGCGGTTACAAACAAGAGGTTGAATAGAATGTGATATCAATCCAAGAAGAATAAGAATAAACAAAACTATGGATTTGTATTTTTATGATTATAAGGGGCGTTAAGATGATTATCAGACCAATTGAATTAAGTGATGCAGAAAACTTTTTACAATTAAATAAAAGTATTGATGAATCAGGATTTATGCTATTTGAACCAGGCGAAAAATCAATGACACTTGAGCAGCAAAGAAAAGCTATAGAAAATATTATAGCTGAAAAGAACTCTTTATTTCTAGTAGCAGAAGTAGAGCATAAATTAGTTGGATTTATGAACGCATTTGGAGGAAAAGTTAAACGAAATCAACATTCGGCATATCTTGTTTTAGGTGTACTTGATGATTTCCAAGGACGAGGCATAGCATCAAGTCTATTTAATAGTGCTTTCGCTTGGGCTAAAGATAAAGAAATATCTAGGCTGGAACTCACCGTTATAAAAGACAATATAAAGGCATTTAACTTATATAAAAAAATGGGGTTTGTTATTGAGGGTGAAAAAGTGAATTCATTAATCATAAATGGTCAACCTATGAACGAATACTATTTGTACAAGTTACTATAACACGTAGCCGCTATCTTTTACATGAACTTATCTATTAATAATAGTAACTACAATAATTCACAATTTGTACTACTGAGCATATAAGTGGATAAAACAAAATATAAGTAAAGCCATCGTTGAGTTTATTGCTCAATGATGGCTTTAATGCTTTTGTCAGGAGTTAGACTCCACGTAAAAAGATAGCTTCAATGAAGCTATCTATATATTATCACCCATTTCATTTTTAATACCGTTTCGTATTCATAATATCTCCGTGTAAGAAAGTTAACACGAACTCAACAAGAAATTATGAGTAGTTTATGTACGATGAATTCATAACAATAGCATATGTGTATATTAGCTAGGATCATTTTTAAAAATTGAAATAAATTGTTATGAAGTTATCCTTAAAAAAGTTTATAAACTGCCATTGTATTCTTTATTGAATTATGAGAATATAATAAAAATAATTAGGCATGTATAATACATGAATTAATAAAGGAGAAAGTGTATGAACAATTCGATACAGGAGATGCTCAATCAATATAGTGAAAAACAAAAGAATCGTGGCAGGCTTTTAATTAGTTGTGCAGACAAGCAAGGGATCGTAGCTGCAATTTCAGAGTTTTTGTTTAACCATGGTGCAAACATTATTGAATCAAGTCAATACTCTACAAATCCAGAAGGTGGGGTCTTTTTTATTAGAATTGAATTTGAATGTCCAGACTTACTGCATAAAGGGACTGTTATGAAAAAGGAGTTCCAAAGCATTGCTAATCAATTCTCCATGGAGTGGCAACTTACATTCGTTCATGAATTAAAGAAAACGGCAATTTTCGTTTCAAAGGAGCTTCATTGTCTCCAGGAACTTTTATGGGAATGGCAAAATGGTGATTTGATGACGAATATTGCATTAGTGATTAGTAATCATGAAGATGCAAGGGAAATAGTCGAATCTTTAGATATACCTTTCTATTATATCCCTGCAAATAAAGACAATAGGAAAGAGGCAGAAAGAACTCAGCTTCAACTGTTAAAAGAGTATGAGGTAGATCTGATTATTTTAGCTAGGTATATGCAAATATTGACATCAGATTTTGTTGAATCATATCCTAATCAAATTATTAACATCCATCATTCGTTCTTACCAGCATTTGTAGGAGCAAGACCGTATGACAGAGCATACCAAAGAGGTGTAAAACTCATCGGCGCTACATCCCACTATGTTACGAATGATCTTGATGAAGGACCGATCATCGAGCAAGATATTATGAGAGTAAATCACCGTGATAATGTTGAGTCTTTGAAGAAAATAGGTAGTTCTATTGAAAGGAGTGTTCTCGCTCTAGCAGTTAAATGGCACCTAGAAGATCGAGTGATTGTTTACAAAAACAAAACCATTGTATTTTAAGATAATTGTAGTAGCGTAACGTATTTGGCTACATATTAAAGTTTATGTTAGAGAGAGGTGAGAATCAGCACCTCTCCTTAAGATGTGATTAAATGGCTTTGACTACTGTTGCAAGTATGACAACCAGTAGAATAAATAACACAAGAATTAACGCAAACCCAGTACCCACTGAGTCTCCAACAAGGACAGGTTGACTGTAACTGGGTGCAGGATTTACACAACCTCTCTCGTAGCCATATCTATAGGTAGAGTGTCTAACATTAGGTACAGCCCCGTAGTTGTAACCAGTATATCCTTGAGCTCCCCCATAATTATGCATAAACTAACCTCCCTTTCTTCTCCATATATGTGTATGAAAGAATGGGCAAATTGTCTATAAGAATACAGATTATTTATATTTAATTGACGATACTCATTACAACATGTTTAGTATTTATTTGGTTTTAAGTCGAATTATGCAGATGCTACAATCTTTAATTTCTTCCCTATAATACAATTAATCCGTGAAAAAATTCACAATGTCGTCAATAACGATCCGTCATATACACCATATTAATAGTATAATTGGTAATAAATAAACAATTATTACTTATTTTCTGACTCTGAGTTGTGAAGTATTTCACAAATGAAATCGCTTTAATGAAAATTTAACGATAATAATGGAGGAAGTTATCATGGACAAAATGAGCACAATGATAAGAGAAACTGCATGGGAGAATTTTAACGAAGGGCATTGGATGCATGCCATTGATGTAAGAGACTTTATTCAAAATAATGTAACACCATATACAGGTAATGAAGATTTTCTTGCTCCACCAACAGCAAAAACATCTAGCTTATGGGATGAAGTTCTAGAGTTAACGAAAAAAGAACGAAAAAACGGTGGTGTACTTGATGTTGATACTAAAACAGTATCTACCATTACTTCTCATAGGCCAGGATATATAAATAAAGATTTAGAAAGTGTTGTTGGTTTGCAGACTGATGCACCACTAAAGCGCTCTATACAACCATTTGGTGGTATTCGAATGGTGAAGGACGCATGTAACGCATATGGATTTACGCTTGAACCAGAAGTGGAGAAAATTTTCACTGAGTACCGAAAAACCCATAACCAAGGAGTATTTGATGCGTATACTCCTGAAATGAGAAAGGCTCGAAAAGCTGGAATCATTACTGGACTACCTGATGCATATGGGAGAGGGCGAATTATCGGTGACTACCGTCGAGTAGCCTTATACGGTGTAGATCGTTTAATGGATGAAAAAAGAAAAGCCCATGCTAAACTTGAAAATGAGATGATGAGTGAAGCAGTGATTCGTGATCGTGAAGAAATTTCTGAACAGTTTAGGGCATTGCAAGAACTGAAGGATATGGCAGCTTCTTATGGATTTGACATTTCTAAGCCTGCCAAAAATGCACACGAAGCAATTCAATGGTTATATTTTGGCTATCTTGCTGCAATAAAAGAACAAAATGGTGCTGCTATGAGTCTAGGGCGCGTCTCAACATTTTTAGATATTTATTTTGAAAGAGAATTGAATAATGGAACGATGACTGAGTCAGAGGTACAAGAGACAGTTGACCATTTTGTTATGAAGCTACGGATGGTTCAATTTTTACGTACGCCAGATTACAATGAATTATTTAGCGGTGATCCAACGTGGGTCACAGAATCAATTGGTGGCATGGGCTTAGATGGACGTCCACTTGTGTCGAAAACATCATTTAGATTTTTGCATACGTTAGATAATTTAGGGCCAGCTCCTGAGCCGAATTTAACAGTATTATGGTCGACAGAGCTACCGGAACATTTCAAACGTTATTGCTCAAAAATGTCTATTAAAACAAGCTCCATTCAATACGAAAATGATGATCTTATGCGTAAAGAATATGGTGATGACTATGGGATTGCATGTTGTGTGTCTGCCATGAAAATCGGGAAGCAAATGCAATTTTTTGGGGCTCGTGCGAATTTAGCCAAAGCATTATTATATGCAATCAATGGTGGAATTGATGAAAAATTGGGTGTACAAGTGGGACCTGACTTTGAACCGATCAAAGCAGATATTCTAAATTATGAAGAAGTGTTTGAAAAATATGATAAGATGTTAGATTGGCTTGCAAAACTATATATGAATACATTAAATGTAATTCACTATATGCATGATAAATATTCATACGAACGAATTGAAATGGCTCTACATGATGAAGAAATATTAAGAACGATGGCATGTGGTATTGCTGGGTTGTCTGTTGTAGCAGATTCATTAAGTGCCATTAAGTATGCAAAAGTGCGCCCAATTAGAAATGAATACGGAATCGCTGTAGATTTTGAAATCGAAGGCGACTACCCTCAGTTTGGAAATGATGATGACAAAGTTGATTCAATTGCAACAGAGTTAGTTGAGAATTTCATGAATAAGTTACGCCAGCACCCGACTTATAGAAATTCATTGCCTACTCAATCCATTTTAACGATCACATCAAATGTGGTGTATGGTAAAAAAACAGGTACAACTCCTGATGGTAGAAAAGCTGGTGAACCATTTGCACCAGGAGCAAACCCTTTACATGGACGTGATAAAAAAGGTGCACTAGCTTCGCTGAATTCAGTAGCTAAGCTTCCTTACGATGACTGTTTAGATGGAATCTCCTGTACTTTTTCAATGGTTCCAAAATCTCTCGGAAAAGAAGCTGACACAAGAACAAGTAACCTTGTCTCGATTTTAGACGGTTATATGAGACAAGAGGGACATCATATTAATGTAAATGTATTTGAAAGAGAGCAATTATTAGATGCAATGGAGCATCCAGAAAAATATCCACAATTAACGATTCGTGTCTCTGGCTATGCAGTGAACTTTATTAAGTTAACTCGTGAGCAACAGATCGACGTCATTAATAGAACATTCCATGAAAGTATGTGATCAGCATGATAGGACGAATTCATTCAGTTGAAACTTGTGGTACAGTAGATGGACCAGGATTACGATATATCGTATTCACACAAGGTTGTCCGTTACGTTGTATTTACTGCCATAACCCAGATACTTGGAAAGTAGCTGGAGGTAAAGAAGAAGATACGAATGATTTAATTGAAGATATAAAAAAATATATGTCTTATATGAACTTTTCAAATGGTGGTGTTACTGTAAGTGGTGGAGAACCACTAGTTCAATCTGATTTTGTCATTGATTTATTTAAGAAATGTAAAGAACTCGGCATTCATACTGCATTAGATACTGCGGGGTCATTACAACCTGCTAACTTGGATGAACTCTTAAGTCTGACTGACCTTGTTCTTCTAGATATTAAACATATAGACGAACAAAAACATCAAGACATTACAGGTTTATCTAATAATAATACGATTTCTTTTGCAAAGCGTTTAAATGATAAGGGGATTCCTTTATGGATTAGACATGTTCTCGTTCCAGGATATACAGATCAGGTACAAGATTTAGACCGACTTGGACAATTTATAGGTACGTTATCGAATGTTGAAAAGGTAGAAATACTACCTTATCATAAAATGGGTGAATATAAATGGAAAGCACTTTGTTTGGACAATGAATTGATTGATACAAATCCACCTTCAGCCGAAGAGGTTGACAAAGCATACAACATCGTTACATCATACTCACCTACACTTATGAAATAATTAAAGAAGAAGTAACACGAAACATCGTGTTACTTTTTTTTATGATGATGACCGTTTTTGAGGGATAAATATGTGGAATTGACCCATAAAGCTTACGAATTGACCGATAAAATCTACGATAACGAGAAGGATCATTAAACAATAAAAAAAAGTGATAAATAAATGAAAAAAGATGTCACAAAATATACATACAGGGGTATATTGACAATGACACTATGTATACAGTATTATGTAGGTGTACTAAATAACAAATCATTTGTGAAACATTGAGCAAATAAATTTTTTAACAAATTATATACCCATATAGGTAATTGAGGAGGATAACAATGAAAAAGAAAATTGTGATAGTCGGTGGAGTTGCAGGTGGAGCAACAGCAGCAGCAAGGTTACGAAGATTAGATGAAAATGCAGAAATTATCATGTTTGAACGTGGAGAATATATATCTTTCGCAAACTGTGGTTTACCTTATCATGTTAGTGAAGTGATTCCGCAGAGGGACAGTCTACTCGTTCAAACTGTTGAGGGGATGAGTAAGAAGTTTAACCTAGATATTCGAAACTTTTCAGAAGTGGTAAAAATCAACCGTGAAGAAAAGACTGTAACGGTGCAACATGTACAAACTGGTAAAAAATATAAAGAAACATATGACAAGTTGATCTTATCTCCAGGAGCAAGACCAATAGTTCCTCCATTTGAAGGTCTTGAGCAAGCCAGAAACATGTTCACTTTACGAAATGTCCCAGACACCGATCGCATAAAAGCGTGGGTAGATCAGCAACGACCAAAAAAAGCGGTTATCGTTGGTGGTGGGTTTATCGGGCTTGAGATGGCAGAAAGCCTTCATCATCGTGGCATTGGCGTGACTGTAGTTGAACTCGGTAAACAAGTGATGGCCCCACTTGATCCAGAGATGGCTGCGATTGTTCATGAGCATTTACGTGACAAGAATGTAAATCTCATTTTAGAGGATGGAGTTAAAGCTTTCAAAAATAATGGTAAAACAATTGTGTTGAACAGTGGTAAAGAGATAGACAGTGATATCACCATTTTATCTATCGGTGTTCAAGCAGAGAATGAACTTGCCATTGAATCTGGGTTAGAAGTAGGAAAACGCGGTGGCATTGTAGTTAATGAGCACCTTCAAACAACTGATAAAAATATATATGCAATTGGTGATGCAATTGAAGTGAAGGATTATATATTAGGCACAGCAACAATGGTTCCGCTAGCATGGCCTGCCAATCGTCAAGGCCGTTTAGCTGCAGATCATATTTATGGTTTAAATGTTGGTTACAAAGGCACTTTAGGTACTGCAGTAGCCAAAGTGTTTGACTTAACTGTAGCAGTAACGGGGAATAATGCAAAAACATTAAAGCACTTGAACATTACTTTCGAAGCTGTGCACGTACATCCAAACTCTAATGCGAGTTATTATCCAGGAGGAAGTCCCGTTTCACTTAAAATGACTTTTGACCCGAACAGTGGGAAAATATTTGGGGTGCAAGGCGTGGGAATTAATGGAGTTGAGAAAAGAATTGACGTAATTGCTACAGCCATTAAAGGTGGATTGTATGTTCATGATTTACCAGATTTAGAGCTAGCTTATGCACCTCCGTACTCTTCAGCTAAGGATCCAGTTAATATGTTAGGATATGTAGCAACTAATGTAGTAGATAAAGAGTTGAACGTAGTTCATTTTGACCAAATAGATGAAATAATTAATGACGGAGGTTATTTAATCGACGTTCGTGAACCGATGGAATTGGAGCTTGGAGATATTGAAGGTTCCGTGAACATTCCACTGGGTGACTTGCGAGAACAATTAGCAGAATTACCGCAAGATAAGCCAATTTACATTACATGTCAAGTAGGATTACGTGGCTATTTAGCGACTCGTATTCTACAGCAACATGGGTTCGATGCATACAATTTAAGTGGTGGCTATAAAACATATTGTTATTATGAAAGAGATAAAAAAGGACGCAGTAATAACAATGTGAAAAATGACAAAGTATGTACCGACAACGATCATATTTTGATAAAAAAAAAGACGATAAGCCAACAATAGAGCTTAATTGTATAGGTTTACAATGCCCTGGTCCAATTACTGAAGTATTTAAACGAATGGATACGATGAATCCAGGTGATATATTAGAAATCAAAGTAACAGATCCAGGCTTCGCTAGAGATATTGAGGAATGGTGTGATAAAACTGGTAACACCTTTTTATCCAAATCACAAAACGATGCTGAATACTCAGTTTTCATCCAAAAAGGAAAAGGTCCTGCAGACATGAGTTCAACACCGGAGATTCCTGCTCATTCAAAAGAAAAAGGTGTAACTTTAATCGTCTTTGATCAAGACTATGACAAAGCGATTGCTTCATTTATCATTGCGACTGGAGCTGTTGCTATGGGGAAAAAAGTGACGATGTTCTTTACTTTTTGGGGGCTCAATATATTAAGAAAAACAATATCCCAGAAAAAAGATAAAGATTTTACGAGTAAAATGTTTGGAACGATGATGCCTGCGGGACCAAATAAATTACCTATATCAAATATGAATATGGGTGGCCTAGGCGTAAAACTGATACAAAGGGTCATGGAAAATAAAAATATTGATAATTTAGAAACGCTTATGCATACAGCGATGGAATTAGGCGTTGACATGATTGTATGTTCTATGAGTATGGATGTTATGGGTATTCATCAAGAAGAACTTATTGACGGCATACAAATCGGTGGTGTTGCAACATATTTAGGTAAAGCTGAAGAATCAAATATAAATTTATTTATATAATGGGGACTGACCTCAGGTGCTCTATTGCGACACCGGAGGTCAGTTTCTTATATGTTAAAATAGTATTATCATTGTTGTTTTTCCCTTTTAGTAATGAGTATGTTTTCGGTTTATGGATTGAATGATTTTATTTGTTGCGAGGAGACTGTATATGAAAATTAATGTTGGAATAATTGGGTGTGGGTCTATAACAGAATTCCGTCATGCTCCAGAGTACACGAATCATCCACACGTGAAAGATGTGTTTTTTTATGATCGTAATTTAGATAGGGCAAAGAGACTTGCCAGTATCTTTAATGGTAAGGTAGTTGATGAGATTGAGCAATTATTTAAAGACCCATCTATTCATGCAATTAGTGATTGTTCCTCTAATGAGTCTCATCATATAGTAACCACACAAGCACTACTTAATGATAAACATGTGTTATGTGAAAAACCAATTGCAAACACAATCAGTGATGCTGAAAAAATGATAAAAGCCGCAAAAGCATCAGGTAAAATTCTTATGATAGCTCAAAACCAGAGGTTTACTAAAGCTCACAATAAAGCTAAAGAAATAATACATAGTGGTACTTTAGGGAAAGTCTTAACATTTAACACAAGCTTTGGTCATAAAGGCCCTGAGCATTGGGGTGTAACGAAAAGTAATGCAACATGGTTTTTTAAGAAAGAGCGATCATTTATTGGTGTAGCAGGAGATCTAGGTATACATAAGGTTGATCTTTTACGTTATTTATTAAATGATGACATCGAAGAAGTAAGTTCCTTTCTAGGAGCACTTCATAAAAAAGACGAAGAGGGAAGTCCGATTGAAGTTTGTGATAACATCGTTGGAATTCTTAAAACTAAAAAGGGTGCTCTCGGAACAGCTTCTTTTTCTTGGACTTATTATGGTGATGGAGATGATAGTACAGTTATTCATCTTGAAAAAGGCTGCATAAAAATAAATCACAACCCTCAATTTGATATTGAAATAACTACAATTGATGGTGATAAACAAACTTATCAATGCGATGCAAATCATCATGATACAAATAGCGGTGTTATTAATAACTTTGTAGATAGTATTATTCATCAAAGGCAGCCATTAGTTACTGGAGAAGATGGGTTAGCTTCTTTGAAAGTTATTATGGCCATGGTTAAATCAGCAGAGACACGTACAGTTGTTATGGTTTGACCAAGACAATATAGGAGGGAAAAATTGATGTCAATGATAACAAACCCCATTTTAAAAGGTTTTAATCCAGATCCTTCTATTTTAAGAGTTGGTGAGGATTATTACATCGCTACATCTACATTTGAATGGACACCCGGTGTGCAAATACACCATTCAAAGGATTTAAAAAATTGGTGCTTGTTGACTCATCCTTTAACACGCAAAAGTCAATTGAACATGATTGGAAATCCCGATTCAGGTGGCGTATGGGCTCCTTGTCTTAGTTATGAAAATGGCATATTTTATCTTGTATACACAAACGTAAAAAGCTTAACTGGAGCATATAAAGATACACATAATTACCTCATTACTGCAAAGGACATTATGGGTCCATGGTCAGAGCCTGTTTATTTGAATAGTAGTGGCTTCGACCCATCATTGTTTCATGATGATGACGGAAAGAAATGGCTACTAAATATGGTGTGGGATCATCGACAGGGCAAAAATCCTTTTCATGGAATCGTTATGCAACAGTATTCAGAAGAAGAGCAAAAGCTAATAGGTCCAACCCGTCAAATCTTTAAAGGAACAAATCTTGGTTGCACTGAAGCCCCTCATATGTATAAAAAAGATGATTATTATTATTTAATGGTAGCTGAAGGTGGAACGGGGTACGAGCATGCTGTTACAATTGCTCGTTCGAAATCTTTACTAGGGGAGTATGTAGTTGATCCATTAAATCCAATGTTAACGTCAAAGAATCATGCTGACTTACTATTGCAGAAAGCCGGACATGCCAGTCTAGTGAAGACCCAATCAAATGAATGGTATATTGTCCATTTATGTAGTCGTCCACTAAAGCCACAAATGAGGTGTATATTAGGACGTGAGACAGCAATTCAGAAGGTGTATTGGACTGATGATGGCTGGTTAAGGCTTCAAGAAGGAAGTAACCCAAAAGTTGAGGTTACTGCCCCGCAATTACCTGAACACTACTTCGAAGAAAATTGTGAAATTGATCACTTTAATAAAGAACAAATGAATATACATCTTAGCGCATTGCGCGATTTTGCAAGTGAGGAGTGGGTTTCATTGACGACAAGACCAGGCTATTTAAGGATGAAAGGCAGAGAATCGCTGAACTCACTTCATAAACAAAGCCTACTTGCTAGAAGGCAGCAAGCATTTACGTTTGAAGCGGAGACAGCCGTTCAATTTGACCCGAGCAATTTTCAACAAATGGCTGGGTTAGTGTATTACTATAATACGAATAACCACTATTACTTATATATAAGTCAGGATGAAGAATTAGGTAAACATATCGGCTTGATTAGCTGTGATAAGGGTAGATATCATGAACTGAGTTTTCAGAAGGTATCAGTTGAAGAGTCTGCTAACATATTGTTAAAGATAACTGTCGATCACCAAAAACTACAATTCTATTATTCAGAAGATAGTGTCCAATGGGAAAAAATCGGTGCTGAATTGGATGCTAGTATTCTTTCTGATGATTACATCACTAATTATGAAGATGGTTCGGCTACTGAATTAGCTTTCACCGGGGCGTTTATTGGCATGGCAGTACAAGATTTGACTGGTCAACAGAAGTATGCGGATTTTGATTATTTTAAGTATATTGAACATGATTAAGCTGATAATAGTTTTGGTGTGAATCGAACAATAAAAAATTTAAACGTAAGTTTACGCTGATTAGGGCTGTATCTGTATAGAGACAGCCCTTTTAATATCTGATTATTTTCTGCAATTCTTAGATAGGTACATTAAATCAGGATAATATAGTTGTTCTCTGTATGCTAAACTGCTATTCAAGTTAATTCATAGAAATCGTTAGTAGAAGAACTTTAGAGTTTTTTGTTGTGGAAATTTTACAATCGAGACTTCATAAAATTATACATCAGTTGAGCATGACGGCCTTTTTCAGTATAAGGATTGACTTTTGGGCGTAGTTGGCGAACAAACATTAAATCACATTCATAAGTTCTGCCGTATATACGGTAGCATTCGTCATGTGCCTTACATGCTGCATCAACATCATTGATTGGAGCACCAGGTCCACTACAGCCTGGGCCACACCATTTATAGCCGGGGAAAAGGCACCTTCTCGGACGCAAACTCGTCCTCCTTATAATCACAGTGGTGAAACCCCCTTTCAATCAATTTTTCCACTTATTATTAAACCGTTCAGAAGAAGGATATTTCGCGTTAATAAAGGAGTGTTTTGATAATTAGTATATGAATGGAAGTGTTATAGTGAGTGTTTCTTCACCTAGTAAATTACACATCAGTTACAAATAGTTAGAATGCGTAGTTTAAGAGGTATTTTTATTGAAACTAACTGTGAGATGGTCAAGAAAGCAACAATCTATACGAAAACAGCCTTGTGAAAAAGATGTTTTAACTTTTGTAGAATATAGCCTGAAGACAGGTTAAAGATAAATTTTGATGAACAGATAGATAGGTATATGAATGATGAAGGCTAACTAAACCAAAATAGAAAGTACGGAATAACCATGGTTCGGTGCCGCTCATAAATGAATAAGAGAGCAATTCTAAAGAAATTATGATATTTTGTAATTAAAACACTAGAATTTTACCTTATATGGATTTTGAGTTAGATATATTTAGGAGGAGATTAAGTGTAGGGTTCTAAGTATTCAGAAAAATACATAAATG
This sequence comes from Cytobacillus sp. Hm23, assembly GCF_051842895.1. Classification (NCBI taxonomy): domain Bacteria; kingdom Bacillati; phylum Bacillota; class Bacilli; order Caryophanales; family Bacillaceae; genus Cytobacillus; species Cytobacillus sp. Hm23. The sequence goes on along the minus strand of NZ_JBPXRQ010000036.1, from coordinate 7,221 downwards.
TTAATGGAAGTAATTTTTATACGACTAGTGTTGGTGAAGGTGAACCGATTGTTTTTCTTCACGGAGGTCCTGGAAGTGAGCATCGTTTCTTTTTGCCACATATTCTCCCATTAGCGAAAGATTATAAATTAATATTGTATGATCAAAGAGGTTGTGGTAAATCAGAACGATCTAAACAACACGATTATTCTATGGCAGATGAAGTAAACACACTGGAATTACTTCGTGAAAAATTAGGTTATGACAAGCTTAACTTATTTGGTGAGTCTTGGGGATCAATGCTTGCATTATTATATGCAACAACATATCCGGACAGAGTAAACAAAATACTATTAACTGCTGCAATCGGAGTAACAAAAGAAGGGTTTGAAATGTTTGGAAGAGAAGTAGAGAAAAAACTTCCCAAAGAGGCAAAAGACAAATTAGCCAAATTAAAAGTGAGATTAAAAACTGACCATTCGGCTCTGGATAAAATTTTTAGTATTTTAGACCCTTATTATGTATATAATACAGAAGCCTTAAACCGTAAAGAAAAAACCATTAATAATCATGTAGTTAATGAAATGATAGGAAAGGATATACTAAACAACTTTGACTTATCACCAAAGTTAGCTTTGCTCTCAAATATACCAATTCTAGTAGCCCAAGGTAGTCATGATATTTTAACACCAACTTTAATTGAAGACTTGTTGATTAAATATATCCCTCATGCAAGACTAGTAGAAATCGATAATTGTGGTCATTGGACTGTTGTAGAATGTCCAGAAAAAATGATAGAAATCACCTATGAATTTTTTTCATAAATTATATTTAGTACGAATTGAGAATATTGATCTTTATATATTCAATTTATAAATAAATAGGGGTTTTAATTAATTTTTTCTCAAGGATTATTAAGTTCAATTAATGCGAAAACAGCCTTTTGGATCGAAGGTTCTGGATTGTGATAACATGATATTTTTATTGTGATGACGCTATAAGGGATAACAACTTATAACGTTTTTAACTAATCAACATACAAAGACATAAATTTATTAACTATACATTTTTGCCTCCGTCTTATAATCTCGACGGAGGCAAAAAAATGTATACCAAGGTTAAAAGCTTTATCATACATCAATCTTTATTACAGACTGTTCTCTACACATACCTAAGTTAACTTTTAGAATATTATGTTCTTTTACTTTCTTTTCTTATAATGGCTTTGCGAGCGATGTCTTTATCATCAAACTGAATTGTTTTATCTTTTAGAATTTGATACTTTTCATGTCCTTTACCAGCTATCAGCACAACATCATTTTTTGAAGCAACCTTAATAGCTTGATTGATTGCTTCTTCACGTTTAACTATGTTGTCATATTGTAGTGAAAGGGACTCTATGATCCCTTGATTAATATCATTCATAATGTTATGTGGGTCTTCAGAACGTGGATTATCAGAAGTAATTATTACAATATCACTGTATTTGCTAGCTATGTGACCCATTATTGGTCGTTTTAACGTATCTCTATCTCCACCACATCCAAATACTGTAATAACCCTCCCAGTTGCAAAATCTTTAATGGAAGTTAGTACATTTTCTAAAGCATCAGGTGTATGTGCATAGTCTACTAAAACAACATAATCTTGACCTTCATCGATAATCTCCATTCTACCATCGATACTTTTTAATTGAGACAAGCTTTTTTTAATGCTTTGAAGTGGTATTCCTTCAACTAAAGTTGCTGCTATAGCTGCTAATACATTGTAGACATTAAACAGTCCTACTAATTGGAGGTTTATATCAACTTCTCCTTTAAAAGTAGCAAGTTGAAAATGGATCCCTTTTGATGTCATGTTTATATTTGTAGCAGAAATATCTGCATCATTGTTTATCCCATATGTAATAACTTCTGATGAGGCTATTTTGCGAAAATAGTGGTAAGATGGATCATCAGCATTTAAAATAGCATATTTTTTTTCATTTGGATTAAATGTATTACCTAATCTAGTGAACAATAGACCTTTTGTATTTCTGTAGTCTTCAAACGTTCCGTGATAATCTAAGTGATCTTGAGTAAGGTTTGTAAAAATAGCCGTTCTAAAGTTGCAACCTAACACTCTATTCATATCTAACCCTTGAGATGTAACTTCCATTACACAATAATCTGTGTCGCAATCCCTCATTCTTCGAAGGTTATGTTGCAGTACAGGAGCTTCCTGTGTATTTATATCAGAAGGGACTACTTTACCGTTAATTTTTGTCCCATTGTTTCCCATCAAACCTGTTGTAAAGCTATAATCTGATAGTATCTTATCTATGATGTAAGAGGTAGTAGTTTTACCGTTCGTTCCAGTTATCCCAATAAGTTTCATCTCGTGAGATGGATAATTATAAAAGTGTGAAGCAATAATTGCTAAGGCGTGTCTTGCATCTTTAACAAATATCTTTGGAATATTTACATCTACATCCTTTTCAACGATAAGTGCTGCTGCACCATTTTTTACTGCATCTTTTGCGAAAAGGTGTCTATCCTTTAAAAAACCTTTTATTTCAGGAACACAAATGAACAAATTTCCCTTTACTATTTTTCTTGAGTCCATCTGTAATCCTGTAATTTCCGTTTCTAAGTTCCCTTCAGTTCGCTTAATAGTGAAAAGGGATGCTATCTCTTGTAACCTCAACATTTTCCACCTCTTCGTAGTATGTTTTGCAAAACAAAAATAAGTCTCTTTACATTAAATCAATTGTCAATATGTAAAATTTTCTCGGCATTATTGTTAAGCAAGCTTAAAATATACAACAATTTTAACATGAAAGCTAAAGCTACCTTTATACTAATAATTCTTTTCGTTATTATTTGTACACAATTACATCATTTAGACTGTTGAAGTATATGAACAAAAATCCTTAGTTAAAGGCTGTTTTTGTATTAATTGTTGCTTTTGGGACTAAGAACTAAATATGTTTTGTAGCACCTTACTTGTCTAACATGATGACTAACATATATAGCCCCTTCTTGATAATAGCAACAAAGTTGTCGAAAAGAACCTATAATAACTATATTGTAACTTGTTTGTAACTAATCATTTCCCTGTTGCTATTAAAATGAAATGGAGGATAAATATAGAGAAGTAAGTGAAAGGGGAATTTTACATGAAACGAAACAAAGTAATAGTAACAACTGTATTGTCTGCATTGCTTGTAGGAGGTACAGTGACTGGCTTTGTGCAAGTACCTGAAAAGGCTAAAGCAAAAGAATCAGTACTAGTAAAATCTGATAAGGATCTAAACGGACTAACAATAACTAATAAAACAGCAAGCGAGAATTTGGAAGAAATTTCTTCAACATTTACGATTAACATCCCAGTAATTGAAAATGAAAATAATATTTCTTCATTACAAAGAATTAATACGATAATGGACTATGAAATCATAGACTTTAAAAATAGACTGCGTAATCAATTTGCTCAAACGTATTTAGACCTTAACGGTGAAACGTCATTTGGATTTAGTGGTGATGCAACTTATGAAGTAACGTTTAATAATGATAAAATTGTCAGTATACCAGTCACATACACACAATATGCTGGGGGAGCACACTCAAATACAGAAATTATTGGATATAACTTTAATTTAGAAACAGGTGAATTGATCTATGTGAGTGATTTATTTAAATCTGACTTTCATTTTCAAAAAGAAATAAACAAAAAAATTAAAGAAGAAATTTCTAAACAACCTGAAGAATATTTTGAAGATGCTTTAGTTACAGTTGATCGTCTAGATGTAAACTTTAATTATTTTATTAAAGACAATGCCATTGTCGTTCAATTTAAAGCCTACGAATTAACATCATATGCATCAGGTTTGCCAAGTTTTGAAATTCCTCTTAAGGATTTCGAAAATAACTTAACACCTATTGGTAAAAGTATAATTAGTGCCAAAAAATAAAATAGTCACATATATTAATATGAACAGTTGTAAAAGCCTCTAAATACCTTATTGGAAAAGAGGCTTTTTTACTTGAATTGAAAAAGGTTATCCGTCAGAATAAGGTAACATTTGATAAACTATACTAAAGGCTGCTTTTACATTGATTGATGTTATCGTACTAAGAAACAAACTATACATAGAGTTTTGATGTGTCTTTTTTTATAAAACGATAATATTTGCATAAGCCTCTTATTTAATAAACAAGGTTGTTATCGCATTGATTGTTGTTTACCTTATTAGGAAGTAAGTATTTACACAACTAGTGTTTGTTTCATCTTTTCTTCTTTAATATGGTGACTAACATATGAAGCCACTTCTTTTGGTACGAATTTGGTGATAATATCCAGCCTTAAGCAAAAGAAGTAACAAAATGTAAGGAAAGAGCCATAATAAAAATCATTGAGGTGAAACAACATGGGCTTAGATTTTGTGAAAACTCCCTTTCAACAAGAGTGGTATAACAAGATAGGTAAGCTTTCAGATGAATTTGCAAAACGTGAGAAACATTATGATAATCATGGAGCCTTTCCATTTAACAATATTGAACAACTAAAGGAAGCTGGATATACATCATTAACGATTCCTAAACAATTTGGGGGGCAAAATATCTCATTGTATGAGCTTGTTTTGCTACAGGAAAGGCTTGCACAAGGTGATGGAGCTACAGCACTCTCAATTGGTTGGCATATAGGTTGCATCATGGATATAACAGAAAAAAGTAGATGGGAGCATAATATGTTAACCTATCTTTGTGATCAAGTGAAAAAAGGAAAGCTTATTAATAGAGCCGCAACTGAACGGCAAACTGGAAGTCCTACACGGGGTGGTAAACCACAAACGTATGCTAAAAAAAAGAATTCAAACTGGATTATTAATGGACGAAAAACCTTTACTACAATGGCTCCAGCTTTGGATTTCTTTCTTGTTAGTGCAGCTGTTGATGATCAATTATATGAGTTTTTAATACCTCGTGACTCCACTGGACTTCGAATTGAGGAAACATGGGATACAATGTCCATGCGTGGAACTGGCAGCCACGATCTTGTTTTAGACCAAGTTGAGGTAGAAGAAAAATTTCTAGTTGAAAGGAAAACGAGGGAAAGAAAAGGATTAGCAAATGGATGGTTACTTCATATTCCTGCCTGTTATATGGGGATAGCTATTGCGGCACGTAATTATGCCTTACATTTTGCTCATACATATTCACCTAGTAGTATAAGTGGACCAATTAGAGAACTGCCAAACATCCAAAGAATGACAGGAGAAATGGAGCTGGAACTTATGCAAGCACGCCATTTTATGTATTCAGTTGCAGAACGATACGATACATCTCAACATAAACAATTGCTTATTCCTGAATTAGGTGCAGTAAAACATGTGGTGACAAACAGTGCTCTCTCAGTAGTAGATAAGGCAATGCGTATAATAGGTGCCCAAAGCTTGTTTAACGATCGACCACTCGAGAGATATTATCGTAATGTTCGAGCAGGACTTCATAATCCACCAATGGATGATGCTGTAATTGGAACTCTTGCACAGCATGCATTTTCAGAGATAACGAATACAGAATCGAAAATACAATCAACAAAGAAAGAATAAATTCAACAGGTTTATGGAAGTTTTTATATAAACACGTATATTTTTCCTTAAGCTAGGGCAATATGATAGTGAAAAAAATTAAACTAAGGGAGATTGAAAGATTATGAATAAATCAGAATTAGTAAATGTTGTAGCAGAGAAGGCGGAGTTGAGCAAAAAAGATGCTGCGAAGGCAGTAGATGCTGTATTGTACGCAATTCAGGAACCATTGACAAAAGGAGAAAAGGTTCAATTAATTGGCTTTGGTAATTTTGTCGTCCGTGAACGTGCTGCAAGAAAAGGGCGTAATCCGCAAACAGGTGAAGAGATTCAAATTTCTGCAAGTAAAGTACCAGCATTTGTCGCAGGGAAAGCGTTAAAAGAAGCTGTCAATAACTAATAATGATCTCATAGAGATACGTCATCCATTTTGGATGACGTATCTTTTTTTGATAGAAATAGTGAATGTATTATAAGAATAATAATTGTTTATGAGCAATATAATTAATTGCTATAGTAATTGCTGCTCATAGTTGTTGAATCTATCGTTCACAAATTGTCCATTCATGCAAATTTAAAAATTTGTTAACATTTAAGAGGTAAATAATAATTGCAATCAGAAGGGATTTTTACAGCATGTATGGATTTAATATTGTTAATAAGCTTCAAAAAATTGATAAGGATATTCATAGAAGTCAACTAAAATATCATACAAAACGTGTATTAGTAAGCAAAGAATTTACGTTTGATGCTGCGCATCATTTACATTGTTATGATGGAAAGTGTAAAAATTTGCACGGTCACACCTACAAAGTTGTTTTTGGTATAAGTGGTTACGTTAATGACATAGGATTAGTAATAGATTTTGGAGAAATCAAAGATATATGGACAAATAACATTGAAGTTTTTCTAGATCATCGTTATATAAATGAAATGTTGCCCCCTATGAATACGACAGCAGAAAACATGGTTGTATGGATTTATGAGCAAATGCATGAGTCAATTGAAATGAGAAAAGATAAATTGAAAGGTGCTAGGGTTGAATTTGTTCGCTTATATGAAACTCCTACATGCTTTGCTGAAGCGAAAAGAGAGTGGATGGAAGACAGGTATTAATGTACATGTTAATTCAACTAATCGAGCTAAGTAGAGTGAGCTCCTACACTGCATTAATGAACCCTCGTATGCGAAAGCATTTTATCAACCCTAGACAGAAGACCTCCACTTCAAACCAAAACAATGCGAAGCGAGTGAAGGTTAAGTGGGTGATGAATGGCGGTTTGCGTAAGCCAAAACTCACTTCTAATATGGTATAATTAACCTAATTAATAGATAAGTGAGGTGAATCAAATGCTAGTCAACAAAGCCTTTAAATTTCGTATCTATCCCACTAAAAAACAAGAAATATTAATTGCTAAAACCATTGGTTGTAGCCGTTTTGTGTTCAATCATTTTTTAGCTGCATGGAATGAAACATACAAACAGACTGGAAAAGGTTTAACATACAGCGCTTGTTCTGCGGAGTTAACAAAGTTGAAAAAAGATTTGCTATGGCTTAAAGAAGTTGATAGCATTTCACTACAATCCTCACTACGCAACCTTTCGGATGCTTTTAACCGTTTTTTCAAAAAGCAAAATGACATCCCTAGATTCAAATCTAAAAAGAATAA
>NZ_JBPXRQ010000035.1:0-56088 GCF_051842895.1 Cytobacillus sp. Hm23 | reverse complement strand
TTGTCTTCATTAATTAGTCTTAACTTGGCATTAGAGTCACCGAAGGTGGCTTAATAGCTTGTTTTGTACTCTATTTAAGATAAGGGATGCTCCATCAAATTGTGTAACAATTAGTTGGAGAGGTTCACAAGGCTTTTAAGCTTATAAGAGACTCTATTGTTTTTACAAATAAGCGCCTCATTTTAATTGATAAGCAAGGAGTAACAGGGAAGAAAACAGAATTTCATTCAATTCCATACAAAAGTGTAAGTCATTTTAGTGTGGAAACAGCTGGCACATTCGATATCGATTCAGAATTGAAAATATGGATATCAGGTTCAAGCCAACCAATTTCAAAACAATTTAAAAAAGACAAAAACATTTATGATATTCAAAATTCTTTAGCCACATATGTTATGAAATAACTAACATAAAAGTAAATGAGGGGCTCAAATTTATAGAGCTTCTTTTTTACGACTAAAGAAGTAGGGGTTTTTAAGACTAATTTCTATCGATACAGCAGTTGTTCATTGCTATAATTAGTAATAACTTGTTATTGGATTACTATTTAGCTAATCATTTTGAGGGGATGAGGTGAATCAACATTGACAAATGAACAGCGAATTCAAGAATTACATACACTTAAAACAATTGCTGAAACGTTAAATCAAGCTAATGATTTGTATCTCATGTTGGCTGATGTTTTAAAAGAACTCCTTCAAGTAACGGGCCTTGATACTGGATGGATATTCTTTATAGATGAGAAAGAAAATTTTCAGCTCGTTGCAGATTATAATCTTCCACCTGGTTTGGTATGGAAGAAGAAGAAGCCAATGTGTGAAGGTGGGTGCTGGTGCTTAGATCGTTATAATGATGGACGGCTTCAAAGAGCCGCAAATATTATTAATTGTAAACGAATTGAAGATGCGATTGAATATGACTGGGGTGACACAGAAGGCATTACTCATCATGCTACTGTACCGTTACGAGCAGGTGAGGAAAAATTTGGGTTGCTTAATATCGCTTCCCCATACAAAACTCATTTTACAGATGAAGAACTAGCTTTACTAGAAGCTGTTGCTTATCAAATAGGCTCAGCAATTAAACGTATTAAGCTTGTTGAAAAAGAGCAGCAAGTTGCACTTATTGATGAACGGAACCGTCTAGCACGAGATTTACATGATTCAGTTAATCAACTTCTTTTTTCTTTACAATTAACTGCTCGAGGAACAAAGGAAATGACAGATGATCTGAAAGTGCAAGAAATGCTTACATATATGCAGGAAGTATCGCATGAAGCATTACAGGAAATGCGTGCTTTAATTTGGCAATTGCGGCCACAAGGATTAGAAAATGGTATTGGCAGCGCATTATGTGATTATGGTAAGGTACTAGGTTTAACGGTTTGTATTGATGTAAAAGGGATAATAGATTTACCGAATCATGTTGAAGAATGTTTATGGAGGATCGGCCAAGAAGCTTTAAATAATATAAAGAAACATGCAGGCACAAAAAACGCTACAATTGAATTAGAAATATCGAAAAAACAGGTAAAGCTAATGATTATTGATAAAGGTTGTGGTTTTCAATATAATCCGGGCGTAGAGATGCCTTCTCTAGGACTGGCAGGCATGAAGGAACGTATTGAGATGCAAAATGGGAGCTTAGGCATTCAAAGTAAGATTGGCAAAGGCACCAAGGTTGAAGTGACCGTACCCTTGTAGCTATCTAATGGCTCGCTATGTTGAGAATTTTATTTCGGTAGACTGGCGTATAATTCGATAAATGAATGTAGTATTAAAATCTATTAAAAAAATTTAATAAGGGGGAGAGGAAATGTCAATTAGAGTACTTATAGCTGACGATCACCATGTTGTACGGAGAGGGTTATTATTTTTTCTTAAAACACAAAGTGACATCGAAGTTGTTGCTGAGGCAACAAATGGTCAAGAAGCGGTTAATCTTACACAAGAACATCAACCAGATGTTGTCGTTATGGATTTAATTATGCCAATTATGGATGGGATTGAGGCGACTAAAGCAATTAAAGATAAATATCCGAAAATAGCGATATTAATGCTTACAAGCTTCTCTGATCAAGATCATGTAATTCCGGCTCTACGCGCAGGTGCAAATGGTTATCAATTGAAAGATGTTGAACCTGATGAGCTAGTAAATTCAATAAGGGCTGTATATCGTGGAGAGAGTCAGTTACATCCAAAAGTGACTTCTCATGTGATGTCCCATGTTCAAAGTGGTGGTCAAGAAGAAGAGAATTTGATTGACCAATTAACAAATCGTGAGAAGGAAGTTCTCTCGGAAATAGCTAATGGGAAAAGTAATAAAGAAATAGCAGCAAGCTTGTACATCACTGAAAAAACGGTCAAAACACATGTTTCAAACATTTTAGCAAAGCTTGAGTTAAGCGATCGGACACAGGCGGCGCTGTATGCAGTGAAGCGTGGTATTTGATACCACCTAATTGTATAGACAAGCTTCGTCTGGTCACAATTTTATAAGACTATAGTCGTAGAATGATTTGTATTTAGTCAGTCAATATGTGTAGAGAATGTTCATTAAAAACACTGATTTAATCTTTTGAAGTGCTAGTTATACTATATATAATACCAGGCTCTTTTCATAACTTTGTGGCTTTAGTTTCTACACTAGGCATCATTCTATAGCCGAAAAGATGCCATGATATATGTGCCTATTTTTAAGTACAAAAAACAACAATTTATGCGAAAAACAGCTTTATAAAAACAACAACACAAAAATGTCTAAAAATAACAAACGAAGGAGAATAATTTTATGAATATTGTAGTTATTAATGGAAGTCCAAGAAAATCGGGTAGAACAGGGGTTGCAGCAAGGTTTATATCAAAGGAATATAAAGCACAGTTAATTGATCTAAGCGATGGTACTTTGCCACTATATAACGGTGAAAGTGAGCAGGACACAATAGATGCAGTACAACAACTTAAAAACACTATAAAAAATGCAGATGGAATCGTGTTAAGCTCACCTGAATACCACAGTGCGATGAGTGGCGCCTTAAAAAATGCGCTAGACTTTTTAGGTGGAGAATACTTCCGTCATAAACCAGTTGCTTTATTAGCGGTTGCCGGAGGCGGAAAAGGTGGTATGAATGCATTAACTAATATGAGAACGACTGCCCGCGGGGTATACGCAAATGTGATTCCTAAACAGCTTGTATTAGACCCAATTTACTTTGATCTAGAAAATGATGCGCTTACCGATGAAGGTAGCCAATTAGTTGATGGGTTAATGACTGAACTACAGTTATATGTAAAAGCGTATGGGCAAGTGAATTCATTTTAATAAATTGTTAAAAAAGCATTAATCATGATGTGGGTATACCGAGAACTAACATCTGTTCTTTCCATACGATTAAACCGAAAGGAGGGACTGAATGAGCACACTTTTTCAAGATCAACGTTTATATAAAATCTTATCAGCTAACATATTTTCTTCTATTGGTACCGGAGTGACAATGATTGCCATTCCTTGGCTATTAGTAACAGAAAAAGGTGGAGCAGTCATATTAGGTTTTGCAACAATTTGTATGACCATTGCCCAATTTATACTAGCCCCATATATCGGATATATGATTGATAAGCTCTCAAGAAAAGAGATTTTAATTGTCGGTGAAGTGATTGGTTCAATCATAATCAGTTTATTTGCTATATATGGAATTGTGAGTGGCAATGATTATGACCTATGGATGTTAATTGTATTATTTGCTATGGGTGGGCTTTATTATTCATTGTTTTATCCTACAATGTTTGCCTTTAATCAAGAAATCTTTACTAAAGAGCAATATAAATCATTAAATGGAGTCATGGAAATTCAAGGTCAGTTGTCAACGGTAATTGCTGGCGGGGTTGCTACAATACTTATTAGTAGAGTGGATTTGTCGTTAATTTTATTACTTGATGCAATGACTTATGGTGGTGCAGCTCTAATGTTTTATTTAATACCATACAAAAGGGCTCAAAAGTCTGGTCAAAGTAATGACTCTCTATTGTATAAGCTTGCAGAAGGATATCATTATATGAAGAAATCTCCTATGTTGTTCTTGTTCTTTCTTGCATCATTTATGCCCTTCATCGGTGTTATGGTATCAAATTATTTGAATCCAATATATATAGCAAATGTCTTAGAAGCTGACGCGTCAGCATATGGAACATCGGGAATGATATATGGAGTTGGTGCAATTGTTGCTGGAATTTTCATACCTTTATTCGCAAAGAAAATAGGTAATGAACGATCTATCGTAACTACTGTATGTATATATTCGATAGCAATTACTATGTTAGCTATTTTTCCATACTTATGGGTGTTTTATATAGTGAAACTATTTACTGCCTTTGGGAATGCGGGTACTCGAGTAGCAAGGAACTCTTTACTTATGGAGTTAATTCCAAATGACAAAATTGGTCGTGTGGATAGTTTGTTCCGTGTAATAGGTTTAGGTATAAGAATTGTCCTGCTTATTGTTTTTACTAGCGTAATTTCAGATACATCAGCAATCATACCATTTGGGATACTATCTGTACTATTACTAGTCGCAGCTATGACTGTTATCCTCACGTATGTTATTGTTTTTGACAGTCGAAGCCGATTAAAAAAATCATCAGAATATATGTAATAAATACAAAGGGTAGAGCTCAAAATATGGCTCAACCCTTTTGTTATTATAATTAATTTTTCACCAATATTCTTCAATATCCTCTTGACTAGATGTAATCGCATGATCAACATATCTAAGAAGGGAGTACAGATTATTCTCAACAGCTGTATAATCTTTTGAAAAATTATAAGCATGTAGGAAGTGTTCAATTTTTTTTGATAAAAATTGATCCTTTGTTCGTACCATCAAAATTAACAAGTTATCCCACTGCGAGCGATGTGTATAGTATAACGCTCTATCGTAATCAACGATGTTCATTGAGATCACCCTCCTATTCGGAGTTATCATTAGTATGTTTTACTTAATGAAAAAATTTCGCTGTAAATGTTGGACGATAATATAAAAAGAAGGGTGAAACTCAATTCCCATCATTTATCTGACAAAAATTATATAAGTAGTGGCAAAAATAAATATGATAAAGTGTGGAAAAGAGGATATCACAGAAGATGGTGCGATAGTTTTCCTTTTTGGAAAAGTTAATTTCCTCCATACAGTTTTAATGAGGTTCGTTATTTTTTGAATACGTTCTATCTAACCGATTTCGATTCGTTATTTTAAGTAATTTTTATTTTTAAATGGTGAGCTTTCATCATTTCGTCATAACACTCATACATTGTTGGTAAGAAGAGACAGGGGGAGTGAATGGCAAATGAATGAAGGTGCACGTAAAGAATTGGAATATGCCATTGATGAAATTACAGAAATTGCAGAGGGGTTCGGCTTAGATTTTTATCCAATGCGGTATGAAATTTGTCCTGCAGATATTATATATACTTTTGGAGCATATGGGATGCCAACTCGTTTTTCACATTGGAGCTTCGGAAAGCAATTTTATAAAATGAAAATTCATTATGACTTAGGGTTAAGTAAAATATATGAATTAGTTATCAATTCAGATCCGTGTTATGCTTTTTTACTTGATACAAATTCACTCATTCAAAATAAATTGATCGTTGCCCACGTATTAGCGCATTGCGACTTTTTCAAAAATAATGTCCGTTTTAGTAATACAAAAAGAGATATGGTAGAGAGTATGGCTGCCACAGCTGATAGGGTTAAATATTACGAATTAATTCATGGAAGGAAAGAAATAGAAAAATTTCTTGATGCCGTTCTTTCTATACAAGAACATATCGATCCATCACTCATGCGTCCTAAGCTAGCATGGCATTATGATAACGATAATCTAGAGGACAATATCCAGAAGCAACGAACACCATATGATGATCTATGGACTTTGGATGAAAAGGACAAAAATAAGCCGCTTAATAACAAAAAGAAGAAAAAATTTCCTCCAAGCCCTGAAAAAGATATTATGCTTTTTATAGAAGAATACAGCCGAGAGCTAGAAGATTGGCAACGAGATATTTTAACGATGATGCGAGAGGAAATGCTATACTTTTGGCCACAATTAGAGACCAAAATCATGAACGAAGGCTGGGCATCATTTTGGCATCAGCGGATACTAAGGGAGTTAGATTTGTCGAGTGATGAATCAATTGAATTTGCAAAATTAAACGCGGGTGTTGTTCAGCCTTCGAGAACGAGCATCAATCCATATTATCTAGGGCTGAAAATATTTGAAGACATTGAGGAACGGTATAACAACCCTACAGAAGAAATGATTGAGCACGGTGCCCAACCACAGTCAGGACGTGAAAAAATGTTTGAAGTAAGAGAAATAGAATCAGATATATCTTTTTTACGGAATTATTTAACGAAGGATCTTGTTTTCCGCGAAGATATGTATTTGTTTCAGAAACAAGGTAAAGATTATAAAATCGTTGATAAAGATTGGGAAAATGTACGTGACCAACTTATTAATATGCGAGTAAACGGAGGATTTCCGTACATTACCGTTAATGATGGAGACTATATGAAAAATGGAGAGCTATACTTAAAGCATTGGTATGAAGGAATCGAACTTGATTTAAAATATTTAGAGAAAGTACTTCCTTTTATTTATCAGCTATGGGGTAGAGCAGTTCATATAGAGACAGTCATCGAAAATAAAAACATTTTATTTACTTATGAAGGAAAAAATGTCCACCGAAAGTATATGTAATAAGGTTAAGCATAATTAAGAGCATGATGGGTCGGATCATCTATACTTGAATCTATATTCCCTACTCAGGGGTCAAAGCGGAGGGTCGGACCCTTACGTATAAAGTATGTAACGGTTCACATAAGTGTCATAAATAGTAAGTTTTTCAATGGATAACATATAGTAAGATATAGCGTAAGGAGTTATTTTTTTTTACTTAGTTTGTGAATAATATCACAAACTTTCGAATAGTATTGTTCAACTATTGGGATTTTGAAATGGAGGCGATATGAAATGGGAAATTGTAACTGTAACCATAATCATGAAACGATGAAAGCAGCAGTAGTAAAAGAATTTAAGAAGGAGTTATCGGTAGAATGTGTTGAAAAACCGAAGGCTTCTAACGGACAAATATTAGTGAAAATAAAAGCTTGTGGTGTGTGCCATACTGATTTACACGCAGCTCATGGTGATTGGAAAGTAAAGCCTAAGCTACCATTGATCCCTGGTCATGAAGGAGTGGGAGAGGTTGTAGAGGTTGGCGAAGGTGTTACACACCTCAAAGTTGGAGATAGAGTAGGTGTACCTTGGTTATATTCAGCTTGTGGACAATGTGAATATTGCTTAACTGGAAGAGAAACCTTATGTCTTAACCAGCATAATGCAGGATATTCTATCGATGGTGGATATGCAGAATATTGTTTAGCAGCTGCTGATTATGTAGTTAAGGTACCAGAAAATTTAGGCTACGTAGAAGCTGCACCAATTTTTTGTGCCGGTGTGACAACATATAAGGCGTTAAAAGTTAGTGAAGCTAAGCCAGGTGATTGGGTTGCTATCTATGGTGTAGGTGGATTAGGACATGTAGCTGTACAATATGCTAAAGCAATGGGATTCAAAGTCGTGGCTGTAGATACATTTAGTGAAAAATTAAATCTTGCTAAAGAGCTTGGAGCAGATGATACTGTTAACCCACTTGATGAAGATTCTGCAGAATACATCCAAAGGGAGTTCGGTGGCGTTCAAGCATCGATTTGTACAGCAGTTTCAAAAAAAGCATTTGATGAAGCTTATCGTGCAGTAAAACGCGGTGGAAAATGTGTTGCAGTCGGACTACCTCCTGAAATGATCGAAATACCAATATTTGATACAGTTTTAAATGCTGTTAGTGTAGTGGGATCGATTGTTGGAACTAGAAAGGATTTACAAGAGGCTTTACAATTTGCTGCAGATGGAAAAGTGAAAACAACGGTGACGAAAGCTAAGTTAGAAGATATTAACGACATATTTGCTGATCTTGAAGCGGGCAAAATTAACGGACGAGTTGTTATGGAAATATAAAAAGGCTCTTTTCATAAACTTTGTTGCTATTGTTATCCAATTAGTACCAAAAAAAGTGGTTTAACACGGTTAGTCATTGTTGTACAAAAGAAAAGATGCCACGAACTATAGTTGTGTACGTGTTTTGTTCTTAGTACGAAAAGCAACAATTAATGTGAAAACAACCTATAAAAAAGAAGAAGAAAGCTCAAAAGCAACAATTGCTTTTGAGCTTTTCTATATTTATAAGGTTCCTTCAGCTGAATCAACGGTATGTTTTAATAACATTGATATAGTTACAGGTCCAACTCCTCCTGGGACTGGAGTGATTGCACTAGCATATTTTAAACAGCTATCATAATCTGCATCACCAACATTTCCTTTGTTGTAACCTGCATCAAGCACGACAGCACCTTCTTTAAGCCATTCTCCTTTAATAAAATTAGGTTTGCCAACTGCAGCAACGACAATATCTGCTTGTTTAATAATGTCTGCTAAATTTTGTGTTTTTGAATGACATGTCGTTACAGTTGCATTCCTGTTAAGCAGCATCATTGACACTGGTTTTCCTAAAATAGGGCTTCGTCCAATAACAACTGCATGTTTACCTTCAATTGGCAAGGAATAATAATCGATAATTTCTAAAATAGCTGCAGGTGTACACGAAGGATATTTTCCAAAGCCGAACGATGTTTGTCCAAAACCGAGACTAGTGACACCATCTACATCTTTTTCAATATCAATTGCTTCAAAGGCAGCCCGTTCATCTATATGGCTTGGCACTGGGTGCTGTAATAAGATGCCATGTGTAGAAGGATCATTATTAAGCTCCTGAATGATTTGTAATAGTTCTTCAGTTTGAGTTTCTTTTGGTAGATGAATGCGTTTTGAGAAAATGCCTAACCGGTCGCACGCATTCCCTTTCATTTTTACATAAGTGGCAGAAGAAGGATCATCTCCAACTAAAATTGTAGCTAAACAAGGATTAACGCCTCGCTCTTTTAATGCAGATACACGCATTGTTAAGCTGTCTTTTACAGAATTGGCAACCTTAGTTCCATCTAAAATCAATTTTTCTTCCAACTTTATCCCTCCTATATTATATACAAAGAGGCTGGAGAAAACGTAATAGTGCTTAATAGTCTAATATTTTCATGTATTCCTGTTTAATGAGAAGAGCCTAATTTGTTTTAATGTATGGTTCCTACATTCATATCAATAAAAACTCCTAGACTAAATTTGGCACATACGCTGATCCAGATGCCTCTGCCCAGACGACACGGCAATTTCTTTTACAGCTCCCTCGTGGTTCATTCCACAATTGTCGTCAGTAACTGTAAAAAATAACGGCTCTTTTTTCGTAAACTTTGTTGCTAATGTAATTAAATTCAACAGTATGTTGAGGATATCATGCAGCTTTCTACAAAATTACAAGAAGTATAGATGCCATGTACGCTCGTTCGTATACTGTATTTTCTTTGTTAGAGAAGCAACAGTCAATGCAAAATATGATAGACCATGTTTATTGTATAATAAATCACGAACAATATCTACAAAATAACCTAGTAATGTTCAGTTTTTTATGTATAACTAAAATAATTGTCACATTTCACGAACCCACTGTGATATTTTGTTAGTCAAGTCTTGAGAAGTGTCTGCATTTGTATGGGATTTGAGTGAAGAATTAAGTATGCTTTTAAGCGTTTCAGCGTCCAGTTCATAATCAACTTTGAAAGACCACTCAATAATTGGAATGGCGATAATAGAATACTCTTCTTTTTTATTTTCGTATAAGTATATTTTTTCTTGTTGATTATTGATTATAGCTTTCCGAATTTTCATCTTCATCATCCTTATTATCCATAATGTTTTAGTAAATAGTAGCCTGCTTTATATACTAATTTGTTGTTGCTTTCATTGTGCACAACAGAAGCAGCTTTTCCATACATTTATTTTTGATGAAATTATATGATTTGTAAAGTCTGTATTAATGAATTTCATAAAAAACGAAATAAATGAAGGCGTTTTCATTTATGTGAATAGGTGTGGCATTTTTGTGAAATAAATGTGAAGTTTTATTTTGAAATTGTCAAAAAGTATGTTGTAGTGATGTTAATTAATGTGAGATTTATCACATTTTTCAATTATTTAAAATGGTACTTTTATTATGATAGTAATGTTTTTAAGATCTTTGCTCAAGGAGGGGGGATCATTCTGAAAGGTATGAATCTGCTAAAGACATTAATAGGTGGTCTAGCTGCTTACGAATTACTTTCACTTATGAAAGGTGGAAACAAAACTGTTCTTCGTCCTCCTGGAGCAGCTGAAGAAGATGAATTTCTAGCACTATGTGTACGTTGTGGAAAGTGTAATCAAGCATGTCCGTATGACAGCATTAAGATGGGTACTGAGGCGCATGGTTTCGGATTAGGTACACCATTTATTGAAGCTAGAGAAAATCCTTGTAGATTATGTGAAGATTTCCCTTGTATTGAGGTTTGTCCTACAACTGCCTTATTTGGAATTAACAAAGTTGAAGACGTTCAAATGGGAACAGCAATCATTGATCCTGAACATTGTATCGCTTATGAGGGGATGCGTTGTGAAGTATGTTATCGCGAATGTCCGCTTATTGATGAAGCGATTAAATTAGATATTTACTTAAAACCCGGTGACGATATTCATGCAGTGTTCGCCCCAATCATTGATGTCGATAAATGTGTAGGATGTGGGATTTGTGAACAAAGATGTGTTGTTGACAATCCTGTTGCAATTCGTGTGAAGCCACGAGAAGTAAGAGGATTGTTTTAGCTTTTATAAAAAGAAACAGAATTTGTAATGGGGGAGGAGTTATTTAATGGAGTTAACACGCAGATCTTTATTAAAAGCAACTGCAGTTTCCGCAACATTAGCAGTTGCAGGCTGTAAAAAGGATGAAGCGACAACACCAGTAGAACCGCAAAATGATCCTGTCGTACAGGAAATGGCTAACGTTGAACCTGATGAATGGAAATCAACGGTATGTCGCTTCTGTGGGACTGGTTGTGGAGTACTCGTTGGTGTAAAAGATGGTAAAGTTGTTGCCACAAAAGGTGATCCTGACAACCGCTCTAGTCGTGGCTTAAATTGTATTAAAGGGTATTACGTAGGAAAGATTCTTTTTGGCAAAGATCGCTTAACGAAGCCATTAATTAGAGAAGACAAAAGTAAAAAAGGGACGATGGAAGGTTTTCGAGAGGCATCTTGGGAAGAAGCTTTAGATTTAGTTGCAAATAAATTAAAAGAGAATCACGCTAAAGACCCTAAATCTATTGCCTTTTGGGGATCAGGTCAACAGACGATCACTGAAGGGTATGCATCAGTGAAGTTATGGAAAATAGGATTGTTAAATAATAATATTGATCCAAATGCACGTCTTTGTATGGCAAGTGCAGTTGCTGGATTTATGAAGACATTCCAATCAGATGAACCAATGGGATCTTATCGTGATTTAGATGAAGCTGATGTTTTTGTCACATGGGGAGCAAATATGGCAGAGATGCACCCAGTTCTATATTCTCGTCTAACTGCAAGAAAATTAAGTGGTACGAATGTCAAACATTATGACTTAACAACGAGACCATCCCGTACATCTGAAACTGCGGAATCCGTACTTGTCTTTAGACCGCAAACGGATTTAGCTATTGCGAATGCTATCGCCAACTATCTCATAGTCAATGATGCGTATGACAAGAAGTTTGTTGAAGAACATTGTCAGTTCAAAGCAGGTACCGAAAACCTTGGTCACACATTCGATGACAATTATGAAGCTACAGAGGTTGGAAAGGTTGCAGGGAAAGACTGGAATATAACATTTGAAGAATATAAACAAATGGTGAGTGAATACACGCTTGAAAAGGCCGAAGAATTGTCTGGTGTTCCAGCTGAACAGATTGAAGAATTAGCAAAAGAGTTCGCTGATCCGAATAAAAAAATCATGTCACTTTGGACGATGGGAATGAACCAGCATACAAGAGGGACTTGGATTAACAATTTAGTATACAACCTTCATCTTATGACTGGTAAAATAAGTAAACCTGGTAACGGTCCATTTTCATTAACGGGCCAACCAAGTGCGTGTGGGACAGCTCGGGAGGTTGGTGTATTCGCGCATCGTCTACCAGCTGACTTAGAGGTGAAAAAACCGGAACATAGACAATTTAGTGAATTGATTTGGAATCTTCCAAAAGGATACTTAGATCCGATTGAAACACCAGGTTATCATACGGTCAAAATGTTCCGAGAATTGGGTAACGGAAATGTTAAGTTTATGTGGAGTATGTCAAACAACTGGGGACAAACGATGCCTAAGCTCAACCGCTTCAGAGGGAATGATCCTGACGGAAAAGGTGTCAAGGATGGATTTATCGTCGTATCTGAAGTTTATCCGACTCGTTCAACTGAGATGGCAGATGTTGTTTTTCCAGCATCCATGTGGGTGGAGAGAGAAGGACAATTTGGTAATGCTGAAAGGCGTAGTAATGTTTTTGAAAAATGTACCGAACCGCCAGGTGAGGCAAAATGGGATTTATGGGCAATTGTTCAAGTAGCAAAACGTGTGCTTGAAGGTAAAAAAATAGGTGATAAAGATGCCTTTGATGTTATATTCGGCAATATTTGGGATTATGACAAAAATGATTTACTTGAGGACCAGCATGAAGTAAACAAAATACTTTGGGAAGAGTACCGAATGTTCTCTAATCCACATACGCATGAAAATCCTGAAGTACAGGAGCTCGGCAAGCAATTAAAGACTAAAGCAAAACAGTTAGCACCATATGAAGAGTACTTTAAGCAACACGGTATTTGCTGGCCTGTTCGTGAAGTGAATGGCGAATGGCTCGAAACAAATTGGCGTTATTCGTATGGAAAACAAGAGGATGGTTTTGACCAATACAATATTGAGGAATTTGGTCAACCAGGAAGATATAAAGACATTGATTTTTATAAATCTACTGATCATAGACCTACGATTTTCTTCCGTCCATTTGAGGATGCATCTGAGATTCCAGATAAAGAGTATCCGTTTTGGTTATGCACTGGTCGCGTGTTGGAGCATTGGCACAGCGGTTCGATGACGAGACGTGTTCCAGAATTACACCGAGCAGTACCTGAAGCATTTTGTGAAATTCACCCTGAGGATGCAGAAGCATTGGGCATAAAAACAGGTGATATGGTCAAAGTTATTACACGTCGTGGTGAAGTGAAAGTGAAAGCTACAACAAAAGGGCGTGGAAATCCACCTAAAGGTCTTATCTACGTACCATTCTTTGCGGAAGAAACATTAATTAATTTAGCAACACTAGACACATATTGTCCGATTTCTAAACAACCCGACTATAAAAAATGTGCAGTTAAGATTGAAAAGGCTTAGGGGGTGAGCACATGAAAAAAAGAAATTTGTTATTATTTGTAATTTCTGTATTAGTCTTTAGTCTTATTGGTTGTTCAAATGATACTGCAGATCCGGTGCAGCAAACAGAACCAGAAGTAACTGAAGAACCTGTTGTTGAGACGGTCACATTACCACAATTATCATCTGATGACAGAGAAGATGCTGCTTCGATGGTATTACAAGGGGCACCACCAATGCAACCAGATGACCATATTGACAGATGGAACCCTGAGTTACGATATGAAAGCTGTACTGCATGTCATGGAAATGAAGCAACAGGTGCGCCTACACCGCCTGCCGACCATTATGTAGATGACAAAATAGGCAATCCAATCTATAGAGATAACTGTATTCAGTGCCATGCTACACAAAACGATACAAAACCTGCTTTTAACCAACCATAAATGAAAAATATTATATCAATACAACGAGGTAAAGGTGGTTGTAAGTTTCTAAAGAAAAACTTTGCTGTCTACGAAAAAACAACAATACAGACAAAATATATCATGAAAAATATGTCATAAGTAGTACAACAGGCCTCACAATTTCAATATGCTGTACAAGAGTAAAAATTAATCAGCATATAGATTTTATCTAATGTGAGGTCAGTTTTATTTATTTTTCATCAAGATGTATGTGTAAAGGGGGAGATTTTATGGTGATTTCTGGCATCCTTATTGAGACGATTATAGGAAAAGCAACGGAAGCTGCAACCGAACTTGAAAAAATTTCTGGAGTAGAGGTACATCATATTGAAGCTGAATCAAAGGTAATAATTACTCTAGAGGCAGATACGATTAATGATAGCTACGAAACATCGAAGTTATTTGAGGGAATTGAGGGTGTACTTACGGTATGTCTTGTGTATACAAATTTTGAGGGGCAACAAATCTCTGAGGCAGATGTTATACAATGACTGAGAAAATGACTAGGCGCAGTTTCTTTTCACTTAACATCAGTTCTACAATCGGCTTTATAGGGAATTTTATCGCACCACAAATAGAACAAGAGAGAGATTTTATTCGACCTCCAGGTGCAGAAAGTGAATTAGCCTTTTTAACTTCGTGTACTCGTTGTGGTATCTGTAAAGATGTATGTCCAGAAAATACGATTTCTCTTTTTTCAATGAAACACGGAGCAAAGCTTACCAACACTCCCTATCTTGATCCTAATGATATTGCATGTACTTTTTGTGAAAAGTGTATTGATCATTGCCCTACAAGCGCGTTAAGTAAAGATGGCTTGATGCAAAACCCTGCCATAGGCAAAGCTGAAATCAAACAACAAAATTGTTTGGCTTTTCGTGAAGTGATGTGTGATTACTGTGTGAGATCATGTCCTATTGAGGGGGCATTAAAGATAATAGATGGGAAACCTAAAGTTGATGATAAACTTTGTAATGGATGTGGGCTGTGTGTTTCTAGCTGTATTCAACAGTACAAAGGGATATTTGTGAATACTATATAAGCTTATTTTGGAGGGGTCACGTATGTTATCGAATATTGGTGTACCAGGTCTTATCCTCATTCTCATCCTTGCTCTTGTCATATTTGGACCTAACAAGCTTCCAGAATTGGGGAGAGCAGTTGGGTCAACATTAAAAGAATTTAAAAAAGCAACAAAAGAATTAGTTGATGATACAGGCAAAGAAGTGATAGAAGCAAAGCAGGTTATTAAGGAAAGCACAGAGTCAGTAAAGCAATAACTTTTTCAATGCTTAAGATAGCTCTGTTAATTTTCTAAAAAAATTGTTGTTTTCTAAGTTAACAATAATTTACTTACAACTAGAGTTCGGGTGTATTTTCTTCTTTAAAGTGGTGTCAACCGTATAAAAACTCAATAAAGTTAATGATAAGAGCAAAATATATAATGAGAACAAGGAACCTCATGTGAGGATGAAATGGATGAGATTGAAAAGAAAATCATATCATAAATGGACAGTTGTACGAAGGTTCGTGCAGTTTGGAATTTTATTGTTGTTTCTTTCTCCATTGTTTTTCGTAGACATTGAGGGTGAAAACTTCTTTTTCGGTTCATTATCATCCTCTAGTTTTTTTGGAATTATTTTATCAGATCCTTTTGCTACACTACAAGTAATGCTTGCTTCAAAAACCTTTCATTTAACTTTTATCGGTAGTGCGTTAATTATTTTGCTGTTTTATGTACTGATCCGTGGGAGAGTATTTTGTAGTTGGGTATGTCCAGTCAATACGATGTTAGATTTCATTGATAAAATCAGGGGAATTGTCCAGTTGCCTGATAAACACATGGATAGGCATTTAAAGGTATACTTTGCTGGACTTATACTACTATTATCATTCGTAATTAGTGTGCCAGTATTTGAGGTTTTCTCACCAATCGGATTTACGATGCGAAACATGTTATTCACTGGTGGAGTTGGTTTTTGGCTATTGCTTTTTATCATGTTATTTGACTTGCTCATTTCAAAAAGAGGCTGGTGTCGATATATTTGTCCTCTTGGAGGCTTCTATCAAGCCATTGGTAGAGTTGGAATGTTTCGAGTGAAATTTGACCATGATTTATGTACTGGCTGTGATCGTTGTAGACAAGTTTGCTTCGCTGATCCAGATATCTTAGAACCTGCAATTAATCGTGAAGAGCTATACGTGTCTGCAGGTGATTGTAGCCTTTGTGGCATGTGTGTTGATCACTGTCCAACAAACGCCTTAATAATAGCGATGCGAAAAAACGATAATCTCAAAAACGAGTATTGGAATGATGAACGGATGAAAGCATAAAAATACTATGTTGTTGAAAGGTATTTATCAACAACATAGTATTTTTCTTATCATTGCAAAAAATCTTTAGCAGTTCTTTCACTTCTTTTTCGGGATGGTAACCGTAATGTTAGTTCCTTCATTTATTTTACTTTGAATGTTGAGCGTGCCGTGATGAAGATCAATAATTTTTTGAGATATTGCAAGTCCAAGCCCTGTTCCTTCTTTGTTAGCATTTGTTTGATAAAACATTTTCGTAATGTTAGATATTTCTTCTTCCTCAATACCGTTGCCTTCGTCCATTACAGTAACGATTACATTATTATTCGTTTCAGTACATGTAATAGTAATGCTACTGTTTTGTGGAGAATATTTAATTGCATTATCCAGTAAATTAATGAGCACTTGCTTCATACGATTCGGGTCAATCTCACTTAATACTTGGATATCTGAGGTTTCGAAGATAATTGATATATGTTTGTTTAAGGCCTTTGCTTTCATTTGAGAAGTTACATCATTAATTAGGCTTGAAAGGTCTATAGTTGAAAGGTTTAATCTAATCGAATCTCTGTTATATGCAGAGAAATCTAACAAGTCTTCTACTAAGCCTATTAATCGATCTGTTTCCTTTTGAATTATTGATAGTCCAAGAGTTGTCTCTTCTTTATTTGCTAAGTCCCCAGAGATCATTGTTTCACTCCACCCTTTAATACTTGTAAGGGGTGTGCGAATTTCGTGGGATACTGAAGATATAAATTCGTTTTTCATTTTATCATTTTTCGTTAATTCTTCAGCCATATAATTAAAGGTCTTTGCTAGTGTACCAATTTCATCAATGTAAGATTCTTCTATTCTACTTTCAAAATTACCTTTCGCAATTTTTTTTGTTGCGCCCGTTAATTCATAGATTGGCTTAGCAATGGAGTTGGCTAAAGTATAACTAATAAGAAAGGTTGCAATCATAACGACAGCACCTATACTGATCGATATCCAATAGATATTTTGAACTGCCCTGTCTACATCTTCTAAGGAAGTAATATAGCGAATCACAGCGTAAGGTTCGCCTTCATCTATGAGGGGAGTAGAAACAGCGAGCAGTCTTTCATTTGCTACATCGTTATTCATATACCAAGAAATTGTTTTGCCCCTTAATGCCTCTTGTACATCTTTTGTTTTAATAAGCGATTCAATTCCAAAGCCACTCGATGTAGTTAAAACTCTTCCTTCTTCGTTAATGACTTGTAAATCTGCTCCTTCATGTATGAGGTTATCTCGAATAATGGACAAGTTCTGATCCAAATTCTGTTTTGTAATGTTCATTTGTCTATTAGCTAAGGAAGCTGAAATTTCTGCATGGTTAATTAATGATTTCTCTATCCCATCATAATAATAAAAATGAATGATACCGATAAAAATACCTTCAAATAGCGCTACTGTTAATAAAATAACGAGCGTATAATGTATAACAATGCGTCTCTTAATTCCAGTAATCATATTTCTTTATCGCTCCACTGGTATCCGTATCCCCAAACTGTGGATATAAGAGTAGGGTGAGAAGGGTCTTTTTCGATTTTTTGTCGCAATCTACGAATATTTACATCAACTATTTTTGTATCACCTGGATAATCAAGCCCCCATACTTCATCAAGTAAATCATTGCGATTAAAAGGCTGTTCTTTGTTCTCGATAAGTAGCTTTAATAAAGCAAATTCGGTCGGTGTTAAGTCTATAAGTTGATCTCCTTTTTTAACTTGCTTTTTCTGAGGGAAAAGTTCAATAAATAAATTATTATTAACATTGTTATGTTCCGAAATTTTCTTAGTTAACATGTTAACCCTTCTAATTAACGATTTAATTCGAGCTAATAGTTCTTTCGGACTGAATGGTTTATTGACATAATCATCAGCTCCAGTGATTAAACCTTGTACACGGTCAACTTCTTGAACTTTTGCTGTTAGCATAATAATACCAACACTTTCGTTTTGTGCTCTAATATGTTTACAAACCTCAAACCCGTCCATCCCAGGTAACATAATATCTAATAAAATAATAGAAATTTCTGGATGTTCACGAGCGATTGAAAGGCCTTCTTCACCGTTATCTGCTTCAAGAACATGATATCCTTCTCGTTTTAAATTAATTGTTATAAAGCTCCGAATACTTTCTTCATCTTCTATTACTAATATTGTATACATATGTCCACCCTCCAATCTCTTTCTGAAGTTAATAGTGAATTAGCTTAAAATGCTTCTGGAGTGTTTTATCAAAAAATGACGTATAAAAAACTCTCGTTTTTGTTCGAGCGAGCATGAATTCTTCTTTGGCTTGTTGTGCCTCAGATATAGGTGAAATAGTAATATCAAATAACTTTTCTCCATTACTTGCTTTAATAAAGGTGATGCGAGAGCTTATATCACCTTGTAATAATGTAAAATCACTATCCCATTCTGAAGGTATTTCAAAATAAAACCCATTTTCATAGTTATAATACCTTTCATTAACGAGGGATAGAGAGGTAAGGCCATCCCATTCAAAATATGTGGTGATATAAGGAATCATCCGATAATGTATGTCCTCGTAAAAAGCTGGAACTCGCTCCTCGGCTATTTCCAAAATGCCGTCATGATTAGTGTCCTCACTATTTATCATATTAAATTTGTAGAATCTATATTGATCATTAAATGCTTGTTGAAGTGTGTTATTTTCTACTGTGATGATCTCAGTACTGTAACTATTAGGACCAAGCGAATAATCAAGTAACACGCCTTTTTTTGAATCAGTCACAAAGCCATTAATAACATTGTAAAATCCTAGTGTGGAATTTAATCTTAATTCATCAAGCACTATAGGTTGGTTATTCTGAAAGTTATATAGGGACAATACTGGGACAACATAAGGATTGGTAGATTCTAGTTCATATTTTACTACTATAAAATCTAATTGGTTATCCTGGTCTAGATCATCAATAACATATGTGTATAGTGGTGTATTAAGGATTTCTTTTAGCATACCCTCGTTATATTGAAATATGGACATTTGTTTTTCACTGTAGCCATTTTCACTAGTAGTACTGATAATTACTTCAGGGTGTCCATTATTTGTTAAGTCAAAAAATGTTAATTCTTCAATATATTGACCGTTAAGCTCAATTTGATCAACTACTGCCCAATCGTTGTTATTCTGTTTAAGTATTAAGCCAATTAATGTTTCAGGTTGTTCTTTTTCTGTATAAAAAACTACACCTTCGTCATATTTATCGTCGTCAAGGTCGATTAAGGTGATTGTATTATTACTTTGCGTCTGCAATGGAGTAATTAATGTTGCATCGATAGGTAATAGCGTATCGATCGTGTTTTTTAAACTAGCTCTTTTCTTATCTAGTTGAGGTGGTTTCATTAGTTCGACGTTTGATTGAATAATATTACAGCCAGTTAGAAGAATAACACTAAATAAGAACGAAGCATAATAAATCTTTTTCATTAAGGAATCCTCCTTAAATAATTGTTAATATTCCTTCAAATAAACTTTGTTATTTTTAGTTAAGGACTGTTTTCGCATTATTTTGTTATTTTACTTCCTAAGAAATTGTCACGTACATAACGAGAGTTCGTGGCAGCTTTCCCGTAAAACGATGACAATCGAATAAAACCACTTCTTGCGGTTCTATTTCGTTAACAATCGAAAAGAGCCTAAGTTAATTAATGAAGAACATTTAAAGGAATTGAATTCATATCCCTATTTTGAGGTCAGTTCAATTACTTTTTTAGTACTCCATTACTTCGATAGTACATTAAAGTGTTGTAGAAGCGTTTCATCATCAAAGTTAGTATAATAAACTCTAGTATTTGTTCTTGCAATTTCTATTTTATTTGGTAACTCCTCTGCATCGGATATTGGAGAAATGAAAATATCGAACAAAGGTTCATTTTCATTGATAGTAATAAAAGTAATTTGACTATCGTCGTCTGATAGATGCAATGTATAATTTTGTTCCCAGTCTGTTGGGATGTCAAAGTAGAAGCCATTACTATAGCTATAAAACCTTTCATTAATAAATATTAAGCCTGTTTTTCCATCCCACTGATAGAACCTAGTAATATAAGGAATCGTTGCATATGAATTATTCTCATATCCGGCTGGTATTCTAAGTGTTCCTATTTCCATTATGCCATCATTATTTATATCCCCACTCTCGACGTGATAATCTTTCCACAAGGGATCAGGCTCTGTATAACTCCTTTGTAAATTGTTACGTAACGATTGGTTTTCAACAGTAATGATATTTGTAGAAGCAGAGCGGCTTCCAAGTCCAACATCAAGTAAAATTCCTTTTTGGGTAGGCGTAACAAGACCACTGACAACATTGTAGTATGATCCTTCAAAAGGAAGTGAAATACTGTCAAAAGAGACAAAGTGTTCATCTTCATAATGGTATAAAGTGAGTACTGATGAAATGTCTTCATCGTGATAGATCGTAACGAAGTCTACGATACCATCTTGATCTAAATCATCAATGACAATATTAGCTAGCTTGTCAGTATATATATTCATCATTTTTCCATTGTTTAATTTGAAAAGGTTATATTCCTTTTCTCTCGAGAAACGTGGGTATTCAACGGAAGAGCCTATAATCATCTCCGAAAATCCATCGTTAGTAATATCTGCAAAATCTAAATTCGTTAAATAAACACCATTAAATTTGATTTTATCTAAAACTTCCCAACCCTCATCCGTCTCCTTAAATATTAAGCTTATTAAGTGTTGTTTATCTTGTTCTGTTTGATAAATGACCACAGCTTCATCATTGCCATCTTTATCAAAATCTACGAGAGTGATCGTATTAAAATCTCCACTTTCTGTCGTACTAATCAATGTATCACCTTCACTTAATAATGAATCAACATAGCTTTTTAAACTTGCCTTTTTACTATCTAATTGAGGTGGCTTCATTAATTCGACATTTGGCTGAATAATATCACATCCAGTTAGCAAAATAGCACTAAATAAGAACGATAGAAAAAACTTTTTCATGAAGGAATCCTCCTGAATATATAAATAGTTTCCCAAAAGTTCTACGTATTATTTTCAAAGATTCCGCTTTTGCTTTGGTAATTGTTATTTATGCTAAATAATTATCACTACTTTTATAGAGAAAAACAATTAGGAAACAATTACAGAACTATTCCAACGGTATTATATCGGAAAACTGCGAACGAAGGGTAACAAAATAGTAACAAATTGTTGAATGTGATTATTGGAAGTCGTAGATATGAGTTTATGATGTTTATTAAGCTTCCTGGACTCAACATAGAAAGAATGAATGATATGATGTATATTATGTTGTTTGACAATTATTTTGTCTAAGGAGAGAGGAAGATGAATAAAGCATCACAAATGTATTGGGATGAATTTTGCAAGTCCCAAGGTCATGATGAGCAAAAATCAGTAAGTGCATGGCAATTTGGAGATAATCCAGACCATCTAGCTCAATTGGTGATAGATGGTATAAAAACAGCGACATGCTCTGGATTAATATTTTATGAAATTGAAAACGAGCCACTACCTGCTGTTGAAGATTATAGTATTGTATTAAATAGTAAGGCTCTTTTCGTAAACTTTGTTCCTTCTTTTACTTATATTTGAGTAGTTGATGTGTATGATATGTTTCTTATATTCTTTAGCGATGAAAAGATGCCACGAACGTTAGTTATAATCGTGCTCAGCTTTTGTTACGAACAACAACAATTCATGCGAAAACAGCACATAGTAAAGACGAACCTGTAGCAATTATTAAAACAATAGAAGTGAAAATTATGCCAATGAATGAGGTTTCGGAGGATTTTGCTGTTGCAGAAGGCGAAGGGGATAGAACTTACCAATATTGGAAAGATGCCCACGTGAAATTCTTCTCTAATGAATTAAATAATTTAGGGATTGAATTTTCAGAGGATATGATCGTTGTATGTGAGCACTTTAAATTAATCGATGTAAAAAACAATTGATTTAACGCTTGGAATTTACTCCAAGCGTTATTGAATATTTCAGATCTGTTATATGTTATTTAGTTTTTTTAAAAAGGCTCCGTAAACTTGGTTGCTTTTTTTACTACAGAATTTTGAGAACTTAATAATTTTACAAGTAAAAAAGATGTCCCTAACGTTAGATATTTACGTGTTTATATCAAAGAACGAAAAGCAACAGCCTAATCAAATATAGTTAATCCGAAGGATGAATTTTAGATAACTTTTGAACTTTTCCATAAGTTATCGTTCTCCATATCCATTCAAACGGTCCAAATTGAAATCGACGAAGCCAAATGTAGCTAAAAATGATTTGGATCGGAAAGATAATAATGGTTACGATAAGACCTTGCCATAAGGTGATTTTCCCATATAACCCAAAGCCAAAGAATAGAATGAAACAAATTATTGTTTGACAAAGGTAGTTGGTCAGTGCCATTTGACCTGCATAACGCAGCGGCTGTAATAACTCTTGCCATAATTCACTTTCTAGCAATAGTATAATTGTCACAATATAAAAAATAGAGAGTACCATTCCGCTAAAGCTTACAAAAAAGTAGTTCTGCGCACTAAACATAAAAGTTACTGATTCATGCTGGCTGTACAGATAAATGATCATAGCTAATGATGGAATACTAAGCAGCAAGGTGATGAGCTGAGTTCTTTTAAGCTGTTTTTTCAACGTTGATACTCTTCGGAATAAATCGATTTTACCAGCGAACAAGCCGAGTAAAAATGTCCCTAATATGTCTGGTAAGATTAGTGGAAGATTACCTAATAGCAATGGTACCTCGTTGGATATTCTCCAATTCATTAATTGAACATAAGACATTGTTTGAAAGGCATGCTTTTTTTCAATCCCCTCTGCCATTGTCTCTTGAACAATTTCTTCATTTAAATTTACATCTGTGAATGATTCAGATATTTGGGCAAATAACGCTGAAACACCTATAAGAAACTGAAATGAAAGAAGAAGGACGAAAGCCCAAATTAATATTGTTTTTGCTTTTCTACGATAAAATAGTAGTAGAAGAAAGCCTGCAATCGCGTATGAATGTAGTATATCTCCATGCCAGAAAAAGAGGATGTGAAGTACTCCAAATAGCAAAAGTGCTAATAATCTTTTTGAAAATAACCAATTAACGTTTGCACCCCTTGCTTCGGCACGAGTCATAAAAATATAAAATCCTAGCCCAAATAGAAAAGAAAAAATAGTATAAAATTTTGTTTGAACGAATAAATCAAATAATAGCCTTATCGTTTTATCGATTCCTGTATATGTCATAAACTCACTGCCAGAAAAAGAAGGCATATTTACTAAGAATATACCAAACAGTGCAAAACCCCTAATAATGTCTAATGATACGATTCTTTCTTTTCCTAAAGCAGATACGCTATTCATGTTAATTCCTCCTTATGTAGACATGATGTAATACAATTATATAGTATTAATTAGAAAATTGTTACAAATAATGAAACTAAAGCTAGTTATAAAACGTATTATAATAGACCTATAATAAATAGGAGGGGATATTATGGAAGTTGCTTTGCAAATTAAACAACTTACGAAAGACATAGGCAATAAGAGAATTATAGATGGTTTGACATTTGAGGTTTATCAAGGCGAAGTATTTGGTTTTCTTGGTCCCAACGGTGCAGGAAAAACAACGACTATACGAATGCTTGTCGGTTTGATGTCTATCACTTCAGGTGAGGTTCATATTAAAGGAATAAACCTAAAAAAGAACTTTGAAGAAGCACTTAGTCAAGTAGGTGGAATTGTTGAAAATCCTGAAATGTATAAGTATTTATCAGGTTATCAAAATTTAGTTCATTACTCACGGATGATTAAGGGTATAACAAAGGAACGAATTGACGAAGTTGTTCGTTTAGTTGGACTCGAAAACAGAATAAAAAATAAAGTGAAAACCTATTCTCTCGGCATGCGCCAACGTCTAGGGTTAGCACAAGCATTGTTACATAAACCATCGTTGCTAATACTAGATGAACCTACAAATGGGCTTGATCCTGCAGGAATTCGTGAAGTAAGAGATTATTTACGTAAATTAGCGAGAGAAGAAGGATTAGCGGTGATTGTCTCAAGTCATTTGCTATCAGAAATGGAGCTGATGTGTGATCGAATTGCGATCATACAGCATGGTAAGTTGATCGGAGTTCAGCAGGTGAATGAATTTGTGAACGAGGGGGAAAAACTGAGTGTGTCGTTTTCAGTTGACTCTATCGATCAAGCACAAGCAACGATTGACGCAGAATTCCCGACTATTAAATCTCATATTCAACACGATAGAGTAGAAGTTGAAATTGACAGAGAAAGTATACCTGAGCTCGTTGCAAGCCTTGTACATAAGCAAGTGAAAATATATGAAATTGAACAAAAATCAAAATCTCTTGAAGATAGATTTTTAGAAGTGACTGGAGGGAATGTCATTGACTAATATGCTCTCACTTATTAGAAATGAAAATATGAAAATATATCGTCGTATATCTACATGGATATTGCTGGGCATATTAATTACATTTGTAACCATTTTTGGAGTAGCCTTAAAAGTAAATACCCCTGAAG
The DNA here is from genome assembly GCF_051842895.1 of Cytobacillus sp. Hm23. Lineage (NCBI taxonomy): Bacteria > Bacillati > Bacillota > Bacilli > Caryophanales > Bacillaceae > Cytobacillus > Cytobacillus sp. Hm23. Next base: position 31,255 of record NZ_JBPXRQ010000035.1, on the reverse strand, counting down.
GAATTACTATGTGGACATTCATTGAAGAATCAAGTGGTTTAACAGCAATCATTACATTGTTTACTGTTATAATTGCAGGTGGAATTGTTGCTACAGAATTCACACAAGGTACGATTAAGCTACTTCTCATTCGTCCTGTTAGTAGAACAAAAATACTGCTATCTAAATATTTGTCGACGATGTTTTTTGCTTTAACGACACTCATGCTATTATTTGTTACCGCCTTTTTATTAGGTGGATTATTATTTGGATTTGAAAGCTTTACAGATCCATATATTGCTCCTGAAAGTACACTAGAAAAATCTATGTTCGGGCATGTATTAAGCTTATACGGTTTAAATTTTGTGGACGTTGTGATGATGTCAACATTTGCGTTTATGATATCTACTGTGTTTAGAAGTAGCTCATTATCAATAGGGCTTGCTATATTCTTAATGTTTGCTGGTACTACAGCTGTCATGCTTTTAATAGGTATTGGATATGAAGAATGGGCGAAGTATTTATTATTTGCCCATACAGACCTTTCCCAACATATTAACAACCGTCCATTAATAGAAGGGACGACAATGAGGTTTTCAATTAGCGTCCTAATAGTATATTTTGCTACCTTTGTTGGGCTATCTTGGGTCGTCTTTAACAAAAGAGATGTAGCTGCATAGTACTTGGCTGTCCAATATGTTTTTATATGTGAAGCATCCAAAGGAAAATTGACCTTTGGATGCTTCTTCGATGATAGAGAGAAGTAGTGCTTAAGTAATTAATTCCGTAAAAAAATAATATAGTTGTTACAAACATAATATTTGCATAAAAATGATAGTAACCGTATTCCACACAACGCCCAGCTTGTAGAACAACTTATTAAGGAAATTATGGAATTGAAGATAGCTATTAAGTAAAAGGGCAGGATCATTTAGAAACAAGGAGTGATTAAAATTAGAAATACTTCAAAATTATTAGGAATAGTAGGAGGTTTCTCCAGCATAATTTTATGGATTATATTTAACTATTATAATCCTTACTCAAACCTAAAAGATACTGAACCGATGGTAATTACATTTATAATGTTGTTCCTTCCTGCTTGTCTAGCAATTATAGCTTCTATCAAATTTAAAAAACATTTAATGGTAATCGCATTTTTGTGGTCATTACCAATCAGTTTATATACAATGGGTACCCCTGGAACCTTTTCTTTATTTGGAGTTACGAGTATTACTTATTTAATTAGTTTTCTTTTTATGATATTAGCTAAGAAAAGGGATGCACTAGGTCATTAATTTTATTCTAGTAGCTAGAGCTATTCAGTAAAAGCTGAAAAACCATCTACGCTTTTGTCCTCGTTTAAACTATAAATTTGATAGTATGTAGATACATAGGGAAAATTTATATGAAGTACTTATATGGGAATGTGATGAAAAAAGGATAATGAATTTTTAGGAGGAATATTGTGGATAGGCAACGTACATATTTTTATGGATTTATAGTTGGGTTTGTATTGATAATTTTACCTGTGCCACATTTTTTCTTTTGGGAAGATATTATGGATATAGTCGATGTGGTATTTCATTATAGTGGATTTATATTGTTAATGGTTTGTGTATTTCCTTTGGTAATTGAAGTTTTTCGGAATTTTTATCTTAAATATTTTCAATGAAATTAAGATATAAGCATTTATTAAAAGTAAGAAGGTTGGGTATTTATTTTTTATTAGGTAGGTATTGTTGAAGTTGAGAAAAATAATATAGTAACATTAATGTATTGTATAACTAATAAAAAACCGTCCTCAATTTTGAGTTCGGTTTTTTATTTCAAGTAAAGTTTTGTATAGTAAGTCTCTTTCAACTGCATGAATTGCCTATTTAACTTCTTCAATTAGGTGTGAAGGACACAGCAAGTGGATCTTTCCCAACCGGCACTGTTGCATTAACTTGGTGCGTTTTTACATCTATGACCGATACAGTTGTAGCACAACTGGTATATATGATTTTATGTCATTTGATTGCTTAGTTATTGTGGTTCATTGATTTTTAGAGGCTGTTCTATTATTGTTTATCCTTCCTAATTTTTTAACTTAATTCAATATGACTGGTTTTATCTGTTTAGTGTAATTAAAGAATAATAAGGGATTCGCACCAAAGAGATTAATGCTGCCGTCCTTCATAACAAATACATGATAATGAAGGCCTGGTCCTTCTATTCTGTATGCATAAAGTGATTCGATTAAATGTATATCATCTAAATTATTAATGTTGGTTATTAACGGGGTCCCCACAATATTATAGTCTTTCATCTCACCGGAATTATTGATTGTAACGTTTCCTGTAATTAAGTGAATATTCTCAAGTACTTTCTCATGTGTAAAGTTACTGTCTTCATCTAGACTTATTCCGTATAAATTTCCCTCGGCATCTAATGCACGTACTGAACCTGCTAGAACAGTTTTATTATGTCCGCTATCTGGAGCATAATCATAGCTTAAGTCAACGATATTGTGTAAATTCTCAATCGGTTTCATAATAATTGTGTCATCTAATATTTGATCTTCGTAATAAACCGTTCCGTCTGTTGTTAATATAAACGTTTTATTAAAGTTGTAAATATTTTTGATTTCAATATGTTGGTCTTGGTCAAAGGTAATTGTTTTATAGTGGTTATTGTTAAAGGTCGAATGATATAGTTTATCATCTTCACTTTGAATTGCTATGTCTGATCCGTATGCATATATGTTTTTAATTGGGAAATCAGTTTCCAAAGTTTCACAGCTTTCTTCAGTTAAATCATAGATTATTTTTCCACTAGAAGTTAAAAAAATAGTTTGTCTCATGTTGCTTATCATCGTTTGTACATCTTCAGAGATGTCTAATTGTTTTAGCTTCACATCTTCGGTTACAGTCCAAACCTGTCCGTCACGCAGTATATATATTGTCTTACTATTGGGAAGAATTTGGTCTATGTCTGACATTGTTCCGATTGCAGTAAGGTGTTGAAAGAGAGTAGGGGAAGTTCCAAGCTGTCCTGTCATATTATTTCCCCAAGAATAAACATTTCCATTACGACTCAATGCTAATACGTGGTCTGTACCTACTTGTATATCAATGATGTCAGTCAAGCCTTCAATTTGTATTGGAGTGTCCAGTTCAAAAGAATTAGAATTTACTAGAAGTCCATTTTGATCCCCCCACCCCCAAACAGTTCCATCGTTCTTTAATGCAAAATTGGCATGAGTATTATGAGCTATTTTTTTTACATCGTCTAATTTTTCAAATGGTGTTAACGTAGGTGGTTGCTCATGTTCTTTTTGGTAGATTAGCCATTCTCCTGATTGCAATTTAATAAATGTACTATTGATGTTAAATCCTTCAGCGACGCCAATTACAGTATCAGCAATATTTACTTGATTCGCAATTGGCTCCTCCGCATTACTAAAAAAACTATTATTATATTCTTCAGTCCATAAAGTACCATCCGTTTTTATTGCAAAAAGAGTATTGCCAAAATTAAAGAGTTTACTCACATTTGTTATATTTGATAAAGGAGTTGCTGAAAAAGTGTTTGTATTGTATTGAAAATTGACATGAATAATCGTACCGTCCGCTGTTAAAGCAAAAAGCGTGTCTTGTCTTACTTCATTAATTCCTACAATGTTTGTTAATGAAGATAACATAAATGGTTTACCACCTTCATTTAAATACCATACTTCCCCTGATTCGGTTAATATAAATTCACCTGATATTGAAGTGGCTTGTGGAATATCGTTTATAAGTTGAGGAAAGGCTGGGTTCCTATCTCTAGGGTACTCATCTCTAGAGCCCCAAGCATATACGTTGCCATTTTCATGTAATGCATAAGATGTTCCATAATGTGCTCCATAACCTGCTTCATCGATAATTGTTTTAGTTGATATTGCTTTTATATCTGCTAATAATTCTCCTTCAATGAATGGATGCGAAAGAAGTAAATTTGTGTTGCTGTTATCTTGCTTTAACAACATGTCAGCAGAGCAAGGTGTAGTTGTAAATTGAGCCTTTGGTTCTTCATCGGAAGTTTCTTCAACATCACTATTATCTTCCCTTACTTGATCTCCTTGAGTGGAGTCACTAGAAATTGATTCCTCTTGATTTTGATTAGTAGCTTGATCTTGTTGAATGGGACGATTACATGCTGTGCTCAAAAAGATGACTAATAATATAACATAGCGAAGTAGTTTTCTTTTTGTAAGCATCTTTTGCTCCTCCTTATGTAAATTTAAGCATTCGGACATATAAATACAGGCTCTGTTTACAAATTATAGTAAATACATTGTTAATTATATATTAAGCTATGATTTGATAAAATGATTATTTTGAGTTTTCAAATATTATTATCGCGCTACTAGCAAACACATAATCTAATGAGATATTGTCTTTTTAAGAGGCTCTTTCGTAAACTTTATTGCTCTCATTAAGCTGATTGAAAAACTTGCATTGTCATTGTTGTATTGAATGCTAAATATATACTATTTACAAGTAATAACAATTAACACAAAACGAGCTTTATAAAAAGGTATAGCTCCCCTAAAAACCTTGTTGCAACTATTAAGAACATCTAATGAAGCAATGTTGCTTCTAGCTAATGTTTTACGTGTATGTTTTAGTACAGTCAAAATAAAATACAAAGTTGCAAGATCATATCACTACAATGATATTTCGATGACTATGGAATAAAATGCACTATACAATGATGGTGTAAATAAAAGCTCTTTTCGAAAACTTTGTTGCTTTTTTCACTTACATATGAGTAGCTGATGTGTATGATATGATTTTTTTTCAGAGAAGAAAAGGCCATGAAATCAAGTTGTGTACGTGTTTACTTCGTAATAAGAAAAACAACAATCAATGCGAAAACAGCCTATATTAAAGAATTATAGGGAGATGTTATTATGGATGCAAAAGCTTTAATTCTTCTTGATCTAAAGGAATGTAGGCGTAGATTCCTCATAGTTGCTAGAGGATTTTCAGATGATTTATTATGTTGGAAGCCTGATGCCAGGGCATTAACAGTTGGGGAAACCATTAGGCATGTACTATTGCATGATTTCTCATGGCTTACAATCTTGCGTGAGCATAGATTACCTTCTGAAGAAGAAAGGAAACAAATATGGGGAAAACCATTCGTTACAATTGAAAGTGAAATAGCTGGCAGCAATATATATCATGATAGCTTGCTATCGTATGTTAATGGATTACCTTCTTCAACATATAGTTCAAAGATGATTAAATGGCCGCATAAAGATATTGAAAGGTCATTAGGAGACACACTAGAAAGAAAATCATATCATGATGCAGTACATACTGGACAGTTACTACAATATATGAGAATGCTGCAAATTGAACGACCTGATATATGGGACTAGATCAGTTAACAGTATCTGGTCTTCGCTATATGTGAGTATATTTTTTAAATCAGGTGGAGGGTTCCTCCACCTGATTTGCTTATTCATGATCTAATATCCTTTAATCGACAGACTTATCTATGTGATTTACAGTCTCAGATTTACTAATAGGAAAGGCAATGATAAATTTGGTACCGTACTGTTTTTTACTGTCAACGGTAATTTCACCACCGTGTAAATTTACGAGCTGTTTAACGATAGCTAAACCTAATCCAAACTCTCCGTAAGGATTATTTCTACGTGAAATATCAGCTTTGTAAAAACGATGCCAGATCATTTCAATTTCTTTAGAATCTATGCCCATCCCTGTGTCCTCGATTACAATGATTACCTCGTTATATCCCTTCTTTCCTCTTAGCCAGATCGTACCATCAGACGTGAACTGAATGCTGTTTTTCGTAATGTTTATTAATATTTGCATTAATCTGTCATAATCAGCATGGATATATATGCCCTCATCAACCTGTATGATTACCCGATTATTCTTTTCCTCTGCTTGAGTAATTAAATGCTCTTTAATAATTTCGAATATTTCTAACAGCTGTATGTCGACTTTATGTAATTGAATTTGAAGTGAACGAATATTTTCATAATCCAAGTTTTCATTTACAAGTCGAATAAGTCTCTTTGACTCTGTACTAATTAAGTTCAGGCCTTTATCTTTTTCTTGCTCTGGAATCATGTTATTTTTTAAACCTTCAATTATGCCACTTATTGTCGTTAATGGTGTTCGTAATTCGTGTGATACATCTGCAATAAATTGTCTGCGCCGCTTTTCTAGTCGATTAATTTCATCATTTGATTCTCTTAACTTTGAAGCCATTTGGTTAAAGTCTGCTGCTAATTCACCTAATTCATCAAGGGTTGTATCTGGTACATTCACATTATAGTTTCCATCTGCAATCATGGAAGTAGCTTCACGAATGTGTTGGATTCGTCTAACATGCAATTTTGATAATAACCAACTTAATAATAAAGAAATGGATAATGAGATAATAACTGTGTACAGTAAAGCTCTATTCAATGAACTAATCATATCCTGTGTATTACTAATAGGTGCAATTAATAAGATGCCGCCTTGCACCTTTTGGTCAATAACATAAGGAATAGCAACCAATGATGCTTCTTGATCAAAGCGTTGTATATCATGCTTTATAATTACCGTATCGCCGTTCGATATTTGGTGCAATTCTCTTTCGTCTAATTGTATTTGTTTAAAACGATCAACAAATGGGGATAGAATAGATCCTTTACTATCAAACATTATTAATCGAATGTTCCTTGCCCTTAATACTTCGTTATATTGCTTTAAGGGTTTCTCAGTCTCAATGCTACTTTGGTCTATAACACTTAAAATTTCATCACCAAATGACAGCAATTCATCAACTTTGTTTTGGAAGACTAAGTTTTCAACAAAGTGTGTAAATAACAAACTTAAAATTAACAATGCAATAATTAAAATACTAATGTGACTTCCAATAAGTTGATATATATACTTAATTCTCATTACTATTAACCAATTCATCAAATTTATAACCTACACCCCATACTGTGTGGAATAAAGGGCGTGAGTTGGTACCTAGTTTTTTGCGTAATCTTTTAATATGTACATCAACAGTTCTTTCGTCACCATAATATTGATAGCCCCAAACTTTTTCTAATAAATGCTCTCTTGAAAACACTTGTCTTGGGTGTTGAATAAAGAAGTACAAAAGATCAAATTCTTTTGGTGTTAAATTTGAAATTAATGTATTATCTAAAAATACTTCACGCGTATTTTTATTTATTTTTACAAAGTCAGTTTGAATCTCATCAGTTTCAATACTTTGCGGCTGTCCTTGATGGTATCTCCGGGTAACTGCTTTTATGCGTGCCATGAGTGTAAGTGGACTAAATGGTTTCGTTACATAGTCATCAGCTCCCATATCCAAACCGAGCACTTGATCTGACTCACTATCTTTAGCTGTTAACATAATGATAGGAACCGTACTTTGCTCTTCTCTTATTTTGCGGCAAATACTTACACCGTCCATATGAGGAAGCATCCAATCGATAATCAGCAAGTCCCAATTTTCTTTTTTGAACTGGTGATAGCCTTCTAGTCCATCATTTACAAATTTTCCAGACAATCCTTCTTTTGAAAAAAACATTTCTAGCATAGAGCAAACACTTTCATTATCCTCGATGACTAGAATCTTCATCTTACACCTCCACTAAAAAATTACTTTATTTAAAGTTAAATTGAATAATGACTATTTTCAACCTCTATGTAAAATATTTCGTTTTTCGTTAAAGGTTACGAAATAGTTCATTCATAGTTTGGACATATATAGGCGTTAAGATTTATACATCCACATAAAAAAGTCCAAAGATTGGAGGCTATCAATTATTAATAAAGGTTCATTTTGTTACTATTACAAACTAGAATAACTAGAAAAGATATGATTTATTTTCGTTTTACTATGAACTCTAGTTTTGTGCGTTGTAAAAGTAATACGAAAACATCCTTAGAAAAAAAGCACAAGACATATTAATTAGATATAAATAATTGCAAATGATTAGGAGGAGTAAGAATGAATTTCTTAAAACGTGCATTCTTGAGTGTAACTGCTCGCAAAGGAAAAAGTATGTTACTAGTATTTGTTTTTTCAGTGATTTGTGTTTTAGTACTGGCCGGTCTATCTATTCAAACCGCAGCTCAAAAGTCTAGCGAATTAGCGAGACAACAGTTAGGTGGACAGGTCACCTTACAAGTCGATAGAGAAAAGCTCATGGAAGAAGCAGGGCAACAACAAGGTGGAGGTAGACAACAAGGGCGTATCCAGTCTGTCCCAGTTCCGGTGGAATCTGCTACAGCATTATTGTCATCAGATAACATAAAAGGATATAACTATTATTCCTCAGCATCTGGGTTGGCTGAAGATTTCGATCCGATTGTAAGTGAAACGACTGATGAAGAGGAAACGAACGCAGGGCAAGGGAGCTTTAATAATTCTGGAAATATGCGTGGAGTCCAGGCAGATATAAGTGTTCAAGGGGTATTATTTACAGATTCGGTCGAGGCCTTTTTAAATGATGAAGCTTCGATTGTCGAAGGTCGCCATTTGACGGAAGAGGACATAGGGGAGGACGTTGCATTAATAGAACAAAATTTAGCTATTGCAAATGATTTAGCTATTGGTGACACGATAACGATTCAAAGAACAGATGAAACTAGCTCGGTAATGCTCGAGATTGTCGGAATCTATGAAACAACAGAACTAGTAGATGATCAAGCAGCAAGCTTCGATTTTTTGAACCCATATAATAGAGTATACACACCTTATACTACTGCTTCTAGCTTGAAGAGTGAAAACTATGAAGACGCTATAGATTACGCAGTATATTTTATGGACGACCCTGCAAATATTCAAAGCTTTATTGATGAAGCATCTCTTGAAAGTACTATTGATTTTGATGTTTTTAAGCTAGATGCTAACGATCAATTATACGAACAGATGATTGGTCCTATCGAAAATGTTGCATCATTTTCAACCAATGTCGTTTATTTAGTAACGATTGCTGGTGCAATTATTTTAGGGTTAATTGTCATGATGTCAATTCGTGAACGAAAGTATGAAATGGGTGTTTTATTAGCGATAGGTGAAAAGAAATGGAAGCTAATTGGACAATTCTTAGTAGAAATTTTAGTAGTAGCAGTTATAGCACTCGGTATATCTGCTGTAAGTGGAAATGTCGTTGCAGGACAAATAGGTGATCAGCTGTTATCACAAGAAATACAACAATCTGAAGAAACAGCGTCAAATCCTGCTTCTTTCGGACAGAGAATGACAAGGCAAGCACAACAACAAATAGATGTTGAGCCAGTTGATGAGTTGCAAATTGATGTGACAGCTGGAGATTTAAGTATGCTAGGGATGATTGGCTTGTTAATTGCTATCTTATCAACACTAATTCCATCTATGTCAATATTAAGCCTTCAGCCAAAAACAATTTTATCAAGGCAAGATTAACTGAGGAGGAAATAAAATGAGTGCCTTATTGGAATTCATAGACGTAAATTATTGGTATGAGCATGAAAATGAAAAGCAAACAATTTTAAATAATGTTAATGTAAGTTTTGAAAAGGGGAATTTTTATTCGATAGTTGGACCTTCTGGTTCAGGTAAAACAACCTTTTTAGCTATGGCGAGTGCACTAGATATGCCGAAAAGTGGAAAAATTTTATATGAAGGAAAAGATATAAAAAAAATTGGTTTATCTAACTTTAGAAACAAATACGTGTCGATCGTTTTTCAGTCATATAATCTACTACCTTATATGACAGCTATTCAAAATGTTATAACCGCAATGGAGATTACTGGATCAGATGAAGCAAATAAAAGAGATTTTGCATTGAGTATGCTTAAAAAGGTAGGTATTACTGAAAAACAAGCTGGACAAAAGGTCCTTACGCTTAGTGGAGGACAGCAACAGCGTGTTTCTATTGCACGTGCATTAAGTTGTAAATCAGATTTAATAGTCGCTGATGAGCCGACTGGAAATTTGGATGAAAAGACTGCTAAAGATATCGTTAAACTATTTCAAGATCTAGCACATAAAGAGGAAAAATGCGTCATCGTTGTTACACATGATAACAATATTGCAAATGTTTCAGATGTTACAGTGAGAATTTCCAAAGGTAACTTTAGAGTTATATATAACAATCAAGCTTCTTCAATTAAGTAAGTAGAAAATTGCTCCCCAATAAAGATTAGGGGAGCAACTTTTTATTTCTATGTAATTTCTCTTAAATTGAATAAGTTAGCCACTCTCCCTTAACTCCACCCATTTTTTTATAAAAGTTTTGAGCACGGATATTATCAGGTGCTGTTTCCCAAGACATAAAAGCAAAGTTATTAGTATCCTTGTACTCTACACACGTTTGAAAAAGCTTCTCTGCAACTCCAGTTCCGCGATAGTTATTTCTTACATATAGATCATTTAGAACTACAACCTTTTGTGCGCTTAATGTACTGTATGAAAAGTATAATGTCGCAAAGCCAATTAATTCTCCATGGTGCTCTGCTACAAATTGAATTCCTTCTTTTTGTTGAGTGAGCATATTTATTAGACTGTCGACCTTACTTGATGGTGGTTGGTCCTTTTGATAAAAATCACAAATATACTCAAGCATTAAAGCTTTAATTTGTTCGTTGTCTTCTACATGCGTTGGTCGGATAATAGTTTCATTCATCATATCCATCTCACTTTTCACTCCCTTTTCAAAATAGTAGTAGATGTATATATTATATTCTTTATCTAATTAATATAATAACTAGAATTTTAAAAAAATTATGCAATTTTTCTTAACCCATTTCTTAAATGTGTAATTCTTAAAGCCCATATTAGTTTGTTGATATGTGATCTTCTTCATTTGCTAAATAAGAAAGGATGTTTCGAATGAATGGTTACTTTTCGTAATAAAAGCTATAAAATTTTTCAAGACTATAACAATCAAATAATACATATCAGTTACTCAAAGTTTACTTAAAGATCAAAAGAAAAAAGCACTCCTTAGTATTTACTTATGTAATACTTTGTTAATCTTTTCGTTATGCTTTTATAAGGTTCTTTCTATACTCTATGAACTATGATGAATTACATTTTTAGAGAGGGGTATAAAAGTGCAAAAGAACAAATGGAAAATAACGATGATCCTATCGGTGAGCCTAGTTATCATTGTTGTCATGTATTTTTTATTTGGATCTAATCAGCAGGCAGCTACTGTGAAACAAAGTTATGATGAATCAATGTATGCGAAAGCGACGTTTGCAGGTGGGTGCTTTTGGTGTATGGAGCCACCGTTTGAAAAGCTTGATGGTGTAATAGATGCCGTATCAGGATATACTGGCGGTCAGCAAGAAAACCCAACATACAAAGAAGTCTCTGCTGGAACAACAGGTCACATTGAAGCAGTTGAGATTATATACGACCCTGAAAAAATAACCTATGACACTTTATTAGAGGTGTTTTGGAGACAGGTCAACCCAACAGATTCAGGTGGGCAGTTTGTTGATCGTGGAGAACAGTATCGAACAGCAATCTTTTATCAAAATGAAGAACAAAAGGAGCTAGCAGAACAGTCAAAAAGCAGCTTGAATGAATCTGGCCGATATAATGATCCGATTGTAACAGAGATTCTACCAGCTGCAACATTTTATAAAGCAGAGGAGTATCATCAAGATTACTACAAAAAGAATAGCTTAAAGTATAAATTTTATCGACATAACTCGGGAAGAGATCAATATTTAGATGAGACTTGGGGTGATGATAGAGAATTTGACATTCCTAAAGCATTTATCAAGCCTTCTCAAGAAGAGTTAAAGGAGAGCTTAACACCGATACAATATAAAGTAACTCAAGAGGATGGTACGGAAAAGGCATATGATAATGAATTCTGGGATCATAAAGAAGAAGGCATTTATGTTGATATTATTTCTGGAGAACCATTGTTTAGTTCATTAGACAAATATGATTCAGGAACTGGGTGGCCTAGCTTTACACAACCTCTTGAACCGAATAATATCGTTGAACATGAAGATCGCAGCCTGTTTATTACACGTACAGAAGTAAGGAGCAACAATGCAGATTCACATCTTGGCCATGTGTTTACTGATGGACCGAAACCGACAGGCTTAAGATATTGTATAAATTCAGCTGCCCTACGATTTATATCAGCAGATGATTTGCAAGAAGAAGGGTACGGTGATTATATGGATCTATTTAAGTAAAGATTTGGACATTAAAACAGTGAATTTGGACAGTAAAGTAGTGAGTTTGTTCAGTTAAACCAGCGATTTTGGATAGTAAACAAGTGAATTTGGACAGTAAACCAGCGAGTTTGGACAGTAAACCAGTGAGTTTGGACAGTAAACCAGTGAGTTTGGATAGTAAACCAGCAAGTTTGGACAGTAAAACGATGATTTGGACAGCAAATCAGTGAGTTTAGACAAAAAAATTGAATTTGGCTAGTAAATCTAGCTAGTGGATAAGAATATGGTTAGTATGAGCAACATAGTGAGTTAGACGATGATCTCAGGGGTTTCACCTCAATAGGAAAACCCCTACTGATTCTATGTTTCAGCTGTATATTCATCACCATGTGAATCTTTTGGTTCTTCTAAAGCAAACATACAATATAGAAAACTTAGTAATGCACCAACAGACAAAATAATAAAAAATTGTCTAGGAGTAACGAAAGTGAGTAATGTTAAGTAGACAACGGCTCCTACATTTCCATAAGCACCTGCCATACCGGAAATTTGGCCAGTCATTTTACGTTTTATAAAAGGGATAACGGCAAAAGTAGCTCCTTCTGCTCCTTGGATAAACATGGAGGTTAAAACAGTAATAGTAACAGCTAGAACAATAGGCCAACTTGAGTTAATAAATGCCATCCCAAGTAATCCTATGGATATTCCAAACATATAAGCGAGCATAATCAGTTTTCTACTTCTAACATGATCAGATATCCACCCACCTAACGGTCGTGCAAATAAATTAACAAATGCAAAAGATGAGGCTATTAATCCCGCTGTTGTCGGGGTTAAAGAGAATGTTGTTAAGAAAAAAGTTGGCAACATCGATACGATTGCCAATTCAGCACCGAAGTTTGCAAAATAAGTTGTGTTAAGTGCAGCGACATTTTTAAAGCGATAGCCTCCTGATTTTGTTTCTTTAGATTTTAACAAAGGTATATTTACTCTTAATATTTGAATGATTTGATAAGTGAGTACAATGAGCAGAATAACATAAATAACATATAAGGTATTTTGCGGAATGAAGTTTAAATTTTTTAATCGCCATGCGAGCAATCCCAAAACACCGACTAACGGAATTGTCCAAACAATTAATTGAATTAAATCACCCCACGAGCTTACTTGCATTGCTGCTATTTTTTCTGACCGAAGAAATTTTTTACCTTCAGGTGTGTCAGTTACAATAAAGAAATAAATGATGCCATAGATGAGGCAAATGACGCCTGTATAAGCAATTGCATATCTCCAGCCGTTGTCACCACCGATAATTTGTATAGCTATCCAAGGCAAAAGAACAGCAGCTGCAGCTGAGCCGAAATTGCCAAACCCAGCGTAAAAGCCTTCGGCAAAGCCAACTTTTTTTGGAGGGAACCATTCTGAAATGATTCGAATCCCAATGACAAAACTTGCACCAATGCCACTTAAAACTAGACGAGATACGAAAAGCTGCATCCATGAATTTCCGAATGCAAAAACAAAGGTAGGAAAAGCCATGATAATGAGTAATGCAGAAAAAACGATTCTAGGTCCATATTTGTCAAGTAACATCCCAACAACTATTCTTGCTGGGACAGTTAGAGCAACGTTAATAATAGCTAATGCCGCGAGGTGATCATCTGTCAACCATCCTACAGATTCAACCATCGTTGTGGCTAGAGGTGCCATATTAAACCACGTAAAAAAAGAAATGAAAAAAGCTATCCACGTAAAATGTAATACTCGAATTTGTTTGTTTTGAAATTTCATTAATTCACTAGGTTTCATGCGGAATTCTCCCCCAAATAATCACAAATAAAAAAGGTTATTAGCATTTGATCTCAGCATTTTTGCGAGAATAGTAATACCAGCAAATTATTAAGCTGATCGCGTAATATACAAGAAATATATATAAAGCAAAATTGGCAGAGCCCGTTGTGTCAATGGACCAACCAAATACTTTTGGGATTAAAAATGCACCGTAAGCTGCTATAGCTGCGATAAAACCTAACACTGGTGAGGACTCTTTTGCTGGGAAAATAAAAGGAACCATACGGAAAGTAGAGCCATTTGCTATTCCCGTAGTAAAGAATAGGATAAGAAACATGATTAAAAAACCGGTGAAATGATGAATTTGTAAGAAATATATTACACCTATCGTAGCAATGATCATAATAATAATGTCCCAAAATGTAATAAGTGCACCACTGCCTACTTTGTCTGATATCCACCCTCCAACAGGACGGACTGCTGCTCCGATTAATGGTCCTAAAAATGCTAATCCGACCGCATTCTGTTCGGCAAATTCATTTTGAATTAACAATGGAAAAGCTGCGGCATATCCAATAAATGATCCAAAACACATCGTATACAACCAAGTCATAATCCAAGTGTGCTTTCTTTTGAATATAATAGCTTGTTCCTTAAAAGATTGTTTTGTTCCCGGTAAGTTGTCCATGCCGACTACTGCAGCTAGTGTAATGATAATAATCGGAATTACCCATACAAACGCTGCATTTTGAATCCAAATGGTTTCACCATTATCTAATGTTTGCGATGTCCCAGTAAAAGCTCCAATAATGCTTGCTGTTATGACGATTGGAGTGAGAAATTGTACAACACTCACACCTAGGTTACCTATACCAGCATTTAATCCTAAAGCCGCCCCTCGCTCTTTTTTTGGATAAAATGGATTAATATTTGCCATGGATGAAGAAAAATTCCCTCCACCGATACCACATAATGCTGCTAAAGTTGCCATCATCGTAAAGGACGTTTCTGGATTGTTGACTGCAATACCAATTCCTACTGTTGGTAAAAGCAAAAGCGCTGTACTAATGACTGTCCAATTTTTTCCTCCAACAATCCCAGGCATAAAAGTAAAAAAAATACGAAACGTAGCTCCTGTTAATCCGGGAAGGGCTGCCAACGTAAATAATTCTGATTGGGTAAAGGAAAAGCCTACATCATTTAATCTGACTGCAACGACTGACCATATTTGCCAAACAACAAAGGCTAATAGTAGGGCAGGGATGGATATCCATAAATTCCTTCGAGCATGTCTTCGACCTTCGCGCTCCCAAAAATCCTCATTTTCTGGTTCCCAGTTTGTAATCCTAGCCATGCCAATCCTCCGTCCTAAATATTAATCTTTGTTATCATTCCTTTTGGTTAATATTTGTATACGTTTATATTCTAAGTAACGAAAAACATTCATTTTTCTGAAATGAGAATGATATAAATAGCATTTCAATCATAGTACATTTACTGTTTTTCGTACTAAGCAATAACAACATTCGCAACTAGAGTTTTTGTCACTTTTCTTCTGTAAAAATAAAGCGAGGTAAAATCCCGTCCGTTCCAAACAAATTCATAATAAAAGAGCAACCTTTAGAAATCTTAAAGATTGCTCTTTTGTTATTGCAGTTTTCCAATTGATTGTTGATTTTTGCATTAAATCTAGGTTTTGTTGTATATGTAATTGTGGTGGTCGGTAGACTTCATTTTATTTTCATTGTTAGTAATGAAAGCATCAACAATTACGGAAAGAGTCTAGTTAATTAAGACAAGAGTATCTCCTCATCATGGTTATGTATATCTAAAACAATTAATATAGCTTTAAAATGATCGATCACTTCTTCTGTTAACCCATCGTTTTTAAGCATGTCTTTTACGTTAGTTACTAATATTCGTAGCAAGTCATGATCTCGCTTTAACATAGTTAACGGTTCTTTTAAATTTGGATTCTTATCAAGAAGATCAACATAAAATCCTTCCTCTTCAGAATCTGCGTGAGCAATCGTTCTAGTTTCCCAATGTTCAACTAACACTTTTGCAACAGTTTGTGCGTATTGGTGTTGGTCGTCTTTATATAACTTCACTAGCATATCAAGTAACTCTTTCCCCTCAGTGACTGCTCCTTCATGAATTGATTGGTGGGCGTCTAATTTTCTTAATGATGGTCCCGACATCTTCATTCACCTCATTATTCGTGTTGTTAATGGTTATCAGTATAAACACCTTAATAACTTTTAAACATCTAATCATTTTAGAATATTTACTAAACGATTTGGGCAAAAGAATGCCATAGCGATGATTTCTAAATAAGGAAGGATGCGGAAAATGAGTAAAAAGAAGCTCCCACTTCTAAAGAAACTTACATATTTCGGGAAAACAACTGAGCTTACAGACCACAGCGAACTATCACCATATGATAGGGAAACGGAGAAGTACTATCGTAGAAGGTGGCAGCATGACAAAGTAGTCCGGTCCACACATGGTGTGAATTGTACTGGCTCTTGTAGCTGGAAAATACATGTGAAAGACGGGATTATCACGTGGGAAACTCAACAAACTGATTATCCTTCAACAGGCCCTGATATGCCTGAATATGAACCAAGAGGTTGTCCTAGAGGGGCTAGTTTTTCATGGTATATATATAGTCCTTTAAGAGTGAGGTACCCATATGTAAGAAGCAGTCTTATTAAATTATGGCGGCAGGCAATGAAGGAAAACACCAATGCTGTTGATGCTTGGGCGAGTATTATCGAAGATCCTGACAAGGAAAGGCAATATAAATCTACAAGAGGAAAGGGTGGGTTTGTTCGTACCTCATGGGACGAAGTAAATACACTTATCGCTGCACAGTTATTATATACGATTAATAAGTATGGACCAGATAGAATTTTTGGCTTTTCCCCGATTCCAGCTATGTCAATGGTTAGTCACGCAGGCGGTGCACGATTTTTATCATTAATAGGTGGTGCCATCCTTAGTTTTTATGATTGGTATGCTGACCTTCCTCCAGCATCACCACAAGTATGGGGTGAACAAACAGACGTACCGGAAAGCTCAGATTGGTACAATTCTAGTTATTTACTAATATGGGGCTCTAATGTGCCACAAACTAGAACACCTGACTCACATTTTATGGTAGAAGCGAGGTATAGAGGAACGAAAGTCGTCTCAATTAGTCCTGATTACGCTGAATACGTTAAATTTGCAGACAATTGGTTGGCTGTTAATCCAGGTATGGATGCTGCATTAGCAATGGCAATGACTCATGTCATACTAAAGGAATTCTACGTCGACAAAAATACGCCCTATTTCGATAACTACGCAAAAATGTATACTGATCTACCTTTCTTAATCAAGCTTGAAAAAAAAGGAGAATCCTATGTAGCTAATCGTTTCTTAAGGGCTAGTGATATTGGACAGAATATAGCCCATGCCAAATGGAAGCCAGTCGTTATAGATAGTGAAACTAATCAACTTCTTATACCTAATGGAACAATAGGACATCGTTGGGAGGATAATGGTAACTGGAATCTTAACTTACAACAGTCATCAGAAGATGGACAGTCTATTTCACCATTATTAACGCTTCTTAATAATGAAGATGAACTGCTTTCGATAACAATTCCTTATTTTGATGAAAATGAGAAAACAACGCTTGAAAGGACTATACCTGTAAGAATAGTTAGTGATGGAGATGGCCAAGTTCAATATGTGACAACTGTATTTGATCTATTACTAGCAAAAACAGGCGTAAGTCGTAATTTACCAGGAGATTATCCAACAAATTATGATGATCCAAAGCCATATACCCCAGCCTGGCAGGAAGATAAAACGGGGATTAACAAAGAGGTTGTTGCACAAATTGCACGGGAATTTGCGCAAAATGCAATTGATTCAAATGGTCGATCCATGATTATTATGGGTTCTGGAATTAACCATTGGTATCATTCAGATGTCATTTATCGAGCGGTGCTAAATCTTGTATTGCTAACTGGATCTCAAGGTGTGAATGGTGGCGGATGGGCTCATTATGTAGGGCAAGAAAAGGTGAGGCCATTAGAAGGCTGGCAAACCGTTGCAACTGCACGTGATTGGGGTGGACCACCACGCTTACAAAATGGTACATCATTTTTTTACTTTGCAACAGAGCAGTGGAGATATGAGGATCAATCAGTTGATGACCTTATCTCTCCAACGATTGATAAACCAAGATATGAACATTTAGCAGATTATAATGCGTTAGCGGCTAGATTAGGGTGGCTTCCTTCCTATCCACAATTTCAGGAAAACACTATACATCTTTATAAAAAAGCAAACGCAAAGACAAATGATGAAGCTGTGAAGTATGTTGTAGAAAATTTAAAGAACGGCAAACTTAAGTTTGCTATTGAAAATCCGAGTAATCCTGCTAACTTTCCAAGGTCATTAATTGTGTGGCGTGCTAATTTATTAGGCAGTTCTGCTAAAGGGCATGAGTATTTTTTGAAACACCTCTTAGGAACACATCATGGCTCTTTAAGTGTAGCAAATGATGAATTACATACTGCTGAAGTCGATAGTCAAGAAATTTCAGCTGAAGGGAAACTCGATTTGTTAGTAAATATAGATTTTCGCATGACTGGAACGGGGTTGTATTCGGATATTGTTCTGCCTGCAGCTACTTGGTATGAGAAATATGATATTAGTAGCACAGACATGCACCCATTTGTACACCCATTTAATCCAGCGATAGCACCCCCTTGGGAAAGTAAATCTGATTGGGATACATTCAAAAACCTGGCGAAAAAATTATCTGAATTAGCAGAAGAGATTTTTCCAGAGCCAACGAAAGATATTGTTGCAACACCTTTATTACATGATACGAAAGATGAAATTTCACAATTATTTGGGCAAATACCTGATTGGAAGCATGGTGATGTAGAACCAGAGCCTGGTGTAAATTTACCGCGTATACACGTAGTAGAACGGGAGTACACGAAGGTATATGAGAAATATATTGCATTAGGTGGTGTAATTAAGGACAGCATTGGTGCTAAGGGTATCGGTTGGGATGCAAAGGAAGAGTATGACAAGTTAAAAGCAATAAATGGTGTAGCAAGACAAACAAAGGATTACAAAGATTGTCCGAGTCTGTATACGGATCGAAATGTAGCTGAAACGATACTAACGTTGTCTAGTACAACGAACGGCTCTCTAGCAATGAAAGCATGGGATGTCATGGAGAAAAAAACTGGGCAGCAGTTAAAAGATTTGGCTATCGAACGAGCAGAAGAGCACATTTCCTTTGATGAAATAACTGCTCAGCCTCAAAAAGTTATTTCATCACCAGTATTTAGCGGTACAGAAACTGGAAATAGACGTTATTCACCTTTTACGACAAATGTAGAACGTCTCATACCATGGAGAACATTAACGGGTAGACAACATTTCTATTTAGATCATGAAACCATATTAGAATTTGGTGAAGAACTACCTACATTTAAAGCACCTCTTCGTAAATTAGCATTTTTAGATCAAGATCACCGACCGAATCACGGTAATGAAATAGAGTTGCGTTATTTAACACCACATTTTAAATGGTCATATCACAGTACTTATGGTGATACGTTACCTATGCTTACGTTATTTAGAGGTGGTCCACACGTCTGGCTTAATCATGAAGATGCCAATAATGCAGGGATTAACGATAACGACTGGTTAGAGATGTATAACAGAAATGGTGTCGTAGTTGCACGAGCAGTTACAAGTCACCGTTTGCCAAGAGGGGTAGCTTATATGTATCACGTTCAGGACAGAACGATAAATGTGCCAGGTTCACCAACTACGAAGTTGCGAGGAGGAACATTTAACAGTCCAACGAGAATCCATATTAAACCTACACAAATGATTGGTGGATATGCTCAGTTAAGCTATGGCTTTAATTATTACGGCCCAACAGGTAATCAGCGAGACGAAATGGTCATGATCCGCAGGCTAGAGAAGGGTGAGGTGAATTGGCTTGAAAGTTAAAGCGCAATTTGGAATGGTTATGAATTTAGATAAGTGTATTGGATGTCATACATGTAGTGTTACTTGTAATAATACATGGACAAATCGCCCTGGTGCTGAATATATGTGGTGGAACAATGTCGAAACAAAACCTGGCATTGGTTACCCGAAAGAGTGGGAAAATCAGGAAACTCATAAAGGGGGCTGGGAAGTAAAGAACGGAAAATTGGAGCTGAAGGCTGGTGGCCGAGCGAGTAAACTTCTCAACATTTTTTACAACAAGGATTTGACACAAATTGATGACTATTATGAACCTTGGACTTACGATTATGAAACATTGATTAATAGTCCAGAGCGTGAGCATCAGCCTGTGGCACGACCGAAATCACAGCTAACAGGTGAATATATGGATATACAGTGGGGGCCAAACTGGGAAGATGATTTAGCAGGTGTTCATATTACAGGTGAAAATGATCCTAATATACAAGGGATTGAGGACAAGATCAAGTTTGAATATGAACAATCGTTCATGATGTATTTACCACGTATATGTGAACATTGTCTTAACCCACCTTGTGTATCATCATGTCCTTCAGGATCAATTTATAAAAGAGATGAAGATGGCATAGTCTTAGTTGATCAAGACTCGTGTCGGAGCTGGCGATTTTGTATGACAGGTTGTCCATATAAGAAAGTATATTTTAATTGGAAAACGAAGAAGGCAGAAAAATGTACATTTTGCTTTCCGAGAATAGAAAGTGGTTTACCAACAATTTGCTCTGAAACGTGTGTTGGAAGGCTTCGATATATAGGGCTAGTCTTTTATGATGCAGAACGTGTGAAAGAAGCTGCTTCTGTAAGTGATGAGAAAAAGTTATATGAATCTCAGTTGGATCTTTTCTTAGACCCACATGATCCTGAAGTGATACGTAATGCAATAAATGAGGGAATTCCAGAAGATTGGATTGAAGCGGCTCAAAGATCACCAGTGTATAAGCTAGCTATTGAGCAAAAGATTGCACTTCCACTTCATCCTGAATATCGTACGTTACCGATGGTTTGGTACGTACCGCCACTTAGTCCGATGATGGATGCACTCGGTGGTCAAGTTGACTCAATTGATCCAAGAATTGTGTTTCCAACAATTAAACAATTTCGCATACCAATCGAATATTTGGCTAATTTATTAAGTGCTGGAGATACAGCGGTTATAGAGGCTGTATTAAAAAAATTAGTGGCGATGAGAAGCTATATGAGAAGTGTAAATATCCAAAAATCATTTGACTCAAATATTTTAGAGTCAGCTGGCTTAACCGAACAGTCAGCTCGCGACATGTATGAGCTCGCTGCTATTGCAAAATACTCAGATCGATACGTTATCCCCTCATCTCATAAAGAAAAAGTTGGAGATATGTATTTTGGTCAAGGGTCAACTGGTTATGACTTTATGGAAGGTTGTAATGATTGTAGTGTGAGCGAGAATAACGAGGATTTATATTTGTATGGAGAAAAGTATTGGAGTGATATACAGCATGCTCAAGATGGAAGACAGTAAGACTATATTTAAACTTGCATCGATTTTTTTACATTACCCTTCAAAAGAATGGGTGGGTGATGAAGAGATTATTAAAGCTATTCATAGCATTAGCGATAACAAAGTGCAACAAGCATATACTGATTTTATTGAATATACAACCAATCATTGTTTGACTGAGTTGTGTGAAACATATGTCAACACTTTTGATTTTAATGACAAAACAACACTGTATTTAACGTATGACGTGTTTGGTGATAACCGTGAAAGAGGTCAAGCATTCGTGAAACTTAGGTTTGAATTTGCGAAAGAGGACTTTTATATCAAAAATGATGAATTACCCGACTTTTTTCCATTAATTTTAGAATTCGCATCGGAAGCTTCTGAAGAAAGTGCTATGAAAATGTTTAGTATTCATAGGAAATCGATAGACCGTTTACAAAAGGAATTAACAAGTCTAACAAGTCCTTATGAGCATGTATTAAACGGTTGTATACTAGCTATTGATTCACTAATAGAACAAAAACAAGCAGGATAGCTTGAATATAAAGGGATTCTCAATAAGTCCATGGAGGGATGGAAATGTCATTTTGGGATCAATTTTGGTGGTTAATATACCCTTATATTGTCATAGCCATATTTGTGTTGGGCCATATTTATCGGTACAACACAGATCAGTTTGGGTGGTCAGCGAAATCTAGTGAGTTTTTGGAAAAGAAGAAATTAAAATGGGGTAGTTTACTTTTTCATTGGGGAATTATTATCGTTTTCTTTGGCCATGTTGCAGGGTTGCTCGTTCCAAAGGGATTTTATGATTATGTTGGAATTTCAGAGGAAATGTATCACTTCGGGGCAGTGTGGTTTGGCGGTGCAGCTGGTGTAGCTACCGTAGTTGGTGGGTTTTTATTATTTTTGAGAAGGGTCACTGTACGTAGAATTTTAGTTAACAGTTCAAAAAGCGATTTGGTCGTATTAGTTCTCTTAGGAGCGGTTGTTCTTACGGGCTTTACAAATACAGTTGGTTATACGGCAACAGGAGGAGAATTTGATTATCGAGAATATATAGGACCGTGGATAAGAGGGGTTTTAATGTTTCGACCAATTCCTGAGTTGATGATAGGAGCGCCGTTCGGCTTTAAAATACATATCATCAGTGCAGTAGCACTTTTTGCGATTTGGCCATTTACGAGGCTTGTACACGTATGGAGTGTTCCTCTTACATATTTAAATCGCAAATATATTGTATATCGCAGTATGACTAAGAAGGGATAAACGATGCAGTTGAAGCATTGTTTAAGGTATCGTCATGTGTATGCTCAGGCAAAGCATCAAGCTTCATAATTCCTTTTATCAAGCAGAAGCGCGTCACTTCATCGACACACTCGAAGATGAGTAGCGACTTCCTCAGTGCATGTCGGAGCTGACAGAGGTGTGTTTTAGCTTCTAGCTCCATGCATGCTATAAGCATGAGGTAATAAGTCAATTCTTCAAGTAGGTTAAATAACAAGCTACTAGTCAGCTAATCTTATATTTGTCTAAGTGAATACAATGATGGTAATTGTGAATAATAACAACGGGAATTTAAACTACTGTATACAATTAGGAGGTTAGCCAGCATGATAAACATGTTAGTTGTTAGTATGTTCGTAATGTCTATACTAGGTGGTGGGTTTTTATTAAATGAAGGGGCTTTTGCGAAAATGACTGATGAAGTCCTTATAGCAGAATCAAAAGGTACCAAGAAAACTGAAGAACAGCCGAGTAAAGATATGGAAAATTTAGAAGAGAAAATGAAGATGCAAATGGCAAAATTTAAAGCTCCAAATGGCGAGGGATTATATGATTTGTTTACGAACAAATTTGAAGATCTAGCATGGACATTTGAAAGCGATGATTCTAATGTAATGCTGTTTCAAGGAAAACATAATGACAAGCATTATAAAATATACTTTTTCTATAAAGAGGAAACTATCGACATGTATGTAGATGGTGAAAAGAAAACGAGAGAAGAATTTGATGAATGGTTAAAGAAGTTTATTAATACGTAAATATCTTAGTATAAAACAATCAATCAAAACTCCCTGACATCAACATCAGGGAGTTTTTCATCATTGCCTAAGTAAAAGATACTTACTTATTAGTAATTTGCTAATTTCGTTAATAATAATTGGAATAATAGCAATGACAATAACGATAAACCATTGCTCTAGTGATAGGTAAGTAAGGTTAATGAATGGATGGAAAAAAGGTATATTGACTAATAGAACTTGTATTCCGAACCCGACGATAAAAGCTCCTATTAAATATTTATTTGAGAAAAATTCTTTTTGAAAGATAGTTTTTTTCTCATGTTTTAAATTAAAAGAATGGAAAAGCTGAGCAAAGCTTAATGTTAGAAATGCCATCGTTTGTGCGCGAATAATTGATTCAGCTGATGATTGTGAATGCTCTGTTAGAAAACTTACTTCACCGTTTAATCCTATTGAAAAGGCAACTAATGTAGCAATACCTATAACCAATCCATTAAGTAATGTGTATCTAATTTCCTTATTTGTTATGATTCGTTGTTTCGGATCTCTAGGTTTGTGATTCATTACATCTGCATTACCTTTTTCAAAGCCAAGAGCAATTGCTGGGAGAGTGTCGGTAATTAAGTTTACCCATAGAATATGGATGGCAGTTAAAGGGGCTGGCCAACCCATTAGAATACCAAAAACGAGCGCCACAATTTCCCCTAAATTACACGACAGCAAATAAAGGATCGACTTTTTAATATTTAAATATATATTCCTACCTTCTTTAACTGCTGATACAATTGTTGAAAAGCGATCATCAGTTAAAATAATATCCGATGCTCCTTTTGCTACATCTGTACCTGTTATCCCCATCGCTACACCTACATCAGCTTTTTTGAGTGAAGGTGCATCGTTAACTCCATCTCCAGTCATTGCTACAATATTGCCATTAGATCTAAGTGCATCAACGATACGCACTTTATGTTCAGGCGAAACACGAGCAAACACTTTAGTGTCTAATATGCGCGATTTTAATTGCAACGCTGTTAACTTATCGAGCTCTTGACCTGTCATTGTTTCGTGTTCATGTTCAGCTATTCCTAATTGTTTTGATATAGCTAACGCAGTCTTATGGTTATCTCCAGTTATCATCACTAGCTTTACGCCTGCTTTTTTACAAAGCTCAATTGATTCTTTTACATCTAAACGAGGAGGATCAATCATACCTACGAGTCCAATAAATATCAATTGATCTTCTTGAATTTCATCATATTTCTTCTCATTCGTTATCATTTTATAAGCAAAGGCTAATACGCGTAGAGAAGCGTTCGCCATTTCTTTAGCTTGTTCAAGAATATTGTCTCGATTATCATTTGACATAGTACAAATCTGATCATCAATTAAGATGTTAGTTGATTTCAGAAGGATGTTCTCAAGGGCCCCTTTTGTCAACATAAGAACATCTTCGTTAACACGATGCACTGTTGTCATCAATTTTCGTTCAGAGTCAAATGGTATTTCGTATAATCGTTTAAAACGATGATCAAAATCAACTGAATACTGAACATTTTTTCCTGCTACAAGGAGTGCTACTTCAGTAGGGTCACCTGTTTGTTCTTTCTCTGATAATGATGCATCGTTACATAATAGCATGACTTTTATTAACATATTTGAGGACTTTGATTGAACATTCAAGTCCGGCCAGTCTAAGTACTTCCCATTAATAAAAGTTTTAGTAACCGTCATTTTATTTTGAGTTAGTGTGCCTGTTTTATCTGAACATATGACACTAACAGATCCTAATGTTTCTACTGCAGGAAGCTTTCTTACAATCGCATTCTTTTTGATTAGTCTTTGAACGCCAAGAGCTAGAACAATCGTAACAATTGCAGGTAAGCCTTCTGGTATAGCTGCCACGGCTAAACTCACAGCTATTAGAAAGATCTCTGTTACATTTCTTTCTTGAAAAAAACCTATAAGGAAAACGAGCATAGAAATGATAATTGCTGCAAAACCTAGTAGTTTTCCAAGCTCATCTAACTTTTTCTGCAAGGGGGTTAACGACTTTTTTTGCTCTCTTAATAGGTTAGCAATTTTGCCTATCTCTGTATCCATGCCAGTACCTATTACGATACCTAACCCCCTTCCGTAAGTAGAAAGAGTAGACATAAATCCCATATTTTGCTGAATTGAAAGAGGAATATTATTAGTCCTTAAACACTCTGAGTCTTTTTCAACTGGAAGGGACTCTCCTGTTAGAGCAGACTCTTCAACCTTTAAGTTTACAGTTTCGAAAAACCTAATATCTGCAGGAATGTAACGTCCTGTATCAATGACGACAATGTCTCCTATTACAATGTTTTTGGAAGGGATTTCTTGAATGATGCCATCACGTTTCACAATAGCTTTAGGTGTTGACATTTTTTTTAATTCTTCCAATGCTTTTTCTGCCTTAGATTCTTGAATAATTCCAATTACTGCATTGATACCGATGACAATAAAAATGACGATTGCATCGCTAATCTCCCCGACGATAAATGAAACGATAGCTGCAGCTAGTAGAATATAGATTAAAGCACTATTAATTTGTCCCCATAACAACTGCAACAAAGTTGATTCTTGTTGCTCTTTAAATTCATTTGCCCCATTACACTCTAGTCGTTGTTTAGCTTCCATACTAGATAGCCCTGAATCGAGATTTGTGTCTAACTTAGTAGCGATGTCATTCACTTCTTTTGCATACCACACGCAAACCATCCTCTCGAATAGAAAATACATAAGTACATATTCTCCGATAGCATAAACTATTCATGCTAAAAATAACAAAATTCAATAAAATGTAAAAATTAAAAACTATAATGTCTATTAAAAATAATGATTTTGACCATTTTATTTTATATAGAACAGATGCCGTTGCTATATTTCAATATAGACATACCTTGGTAGTGTAAGTAAATCAGCTATAGAAGGAGGGAAAGAAATGGAATATACAGATAAAGATTTCGACAAGATGCTTGCGATTTTAGCTCAGCTACAAGCACAATTCCAAGCGCAATTACAACTACAAGCAGAGCTTCAAGCACAACTTCAAGCGCAGCTCCAAGCACAAGCTCAGGCACAAGCACAAGCACAAGTTGATAAAGACAAAGTTTGGGTAAAAAATGGAACTTCATCTATTGAATTACCTGACTGGTGGTGCGACAAAGCAGATGCTTAATTGATAGTTCT
Organism: Cytobacillus sp. Hm23; assembly: GCF_051842895.1. Classification (NCBI taxonomy): domain Bacteria; kingdom Bacillati; phylum Bacillota; class Bacilli; order Caryophanales; family Bacillaceae; genus Cytobacillus; species Cytobacillus sp. Hm23. The sequence continues at coordinate 4,489 of NZ_JBPXRQ010000035.1, read as the reverse complement.
TTATTTAAGAAATAAAGGAGGGGAGAAGGCATGGCAAGTAGAGATGATGTGTTTGATAAGATTATTGAGTTACAGGCACAACTCCAAGCTCAATTAGAAGCACAAGCACAGTTTCAAGCGCAATTACAAGCACAGCTTCAAGCTCAGGCGCAATTACAAGCTCAGGCACAAGCACAGCTAGATAAAGATGAAATTGAGGTTAAAAACGGAGCTTCTAGTATCGAGTTTTGCAAAAAAGGTAAAAAAGATGACAAGGATTAAGCTGAAAATGTATGCATCAGTTTGATAATTGTGATTATATTACTTTGGTCATTTATACTAGTTTAAATGCTAAAGTCTAATCAAACTGAATTGTAATAGTTGAAAGACCTCATTTCTATTAGAAAGTTTATTAATCAGGTGGAGGTTTGTCACCACCTGATTCATTAACAGTTAAGACTTCCTGCATAAAAAACTCGTATACAGTGAGATTTGTGATACTTTTCTTCTTAAAGCAATTTCCACTAATTTATATCTCCAACTAGCTGTGGCAATGTAGTTAAAATACCAATGAAGTTACGATAGAAGCGGTAGTTAACATATCTAATTGTTATTGCTATCAAGTGTGTGAACAAATACCAATAAGGAAATTCTATTGAAAATGTAAAAATATGAATATTTTCACGACAAAATAGGAGGCTGTCTATACAAGAAGCTAAACCTTTTCGTATACATATAAACAAAGGGGGGATTTAAGGGTGATAAACCAAAGAGAAGTTGAGCAGCTTATTGATAAAACTGTAGCAAAATATATGAGTGAATTTTCGAAGCAAATTGAAAGTCTTTTAACAGCAGACCTTAGAAATGAAAATGGAAACTCAAAAATTATAAAGAGTGGAAATTCATTTGTATATGTTGATAATTCAGCTGTTGCATATGCAATTGTATTATTATTTCAGCATTTTTCATCTAACGGAACGACTAATCATAAAGATATCCAAGGTTTAGTAGACCGTTTAGAAGGCATGATTACACAAAATCGTGAAGAGCTTGAAAATTTAGTACAGTCTTTTAAAGAAGAGTAGGTTAACATCTAGAAGCAGGAATAGAGGTGAAATAATGATGAAAAAGAGAGTTTACATGAATAAAAGAAATCTTTCCTCATTAAAGTTTAATAATGATGGGAAAATACAAGTAGCCGAACAAGGTCAACCTATGGATAGTAAAGAAGTTGATCTATGTGTAAGCAAGACTGAAAATCAATTAATTATACCAACTAGCGCTAATAATACTCTTACACCCTATACTGCTGAAAGTCATGAAACACACTTACCGATAGCAAAATCTTATGAGCAACCAACTCATGCTTTTCCAAGACGAATTAGCATAAGATCGGAAAATGGAAATTCTATTATTAAATATTAATTTTGTATTGACGATTTTTTTAGTAAGTCTCTTTTCAAAAACTTTGTTGCTTTTTTTACTTAAATATGAGTAACTGATGTGTATTATAGATGATTTTACTAGCCTTTAAGGTGAATAGATCCCGAGGTTCTTAGCTCTTAATTCGAAATCAACTTTTAGTAAGAATATATGAGGAGTCATTTAAGCATGTTATTTAATACTCCTTTACATATGTTGAATTGCGTCTAACTTGTTAATTTTTCGTAAAAAGAAAAATTATTATCAAGTTTTTTGTTTTTTTTGTTATAATACATATGCATTTAATTTGTATTATTAGAAGGGAAGGTACGTTAGATGAAAAAATCTAAGAAAAAACTAGCACTTAGTACCGCTTTAGCTCTTAGTATGACATTGCCACAAATGGCGCCAGCTGTAACTCATGCAGCTGAAAATGAGGATATCGTTAAGCTAAGAGTAATGGAAACAACAGACATACACGTAAATCTAGTAAACTACGATTATTATAAAGATGCAGAAGTTCAAGACTTTGGGCTTGCAAAAACAGCAACATTGATTAAGCAAGCACGTGAGGAAGCGAAAAACAGTTTATTATTCGATAATGGGGATCTCATTCAAGGAAATCCTTTAGGTGATTATGTCGCAAAAGTCGATGTACTTGAAGATGGTGAAACACATCCTGTATATAAAGCGATGAACTTATTAGATTATGATGCTGGTAATATTGGAAATCATGAATTTAATTACGGTTTAGACTTTTTAGGGACAAGCTTAAAAGGTTCAAATTTTCCGTATGTAAATGCGAACGTATACATTGACGATCAAGATGGTGATGCAACAAATGATGAGAATTATTTTACACCATACCTTATTTTAGACCGTGAAGTTGTCGATGAAGATGGCGAAACACATACACTAAAAGTAGGTGTCATTGGATTTACACCTCCTCAAATTATGAACTGGGATAAGAAAAACCTTGAAGGTAAAGTCATCGCAAAAGATATCATAGAAACTGCAGAAAAGTTTGTCCCTGAAATGAAAGAAAAGGGTGCTGATATCATTGTTGCCATCCCTCACTCAGGCATAGGGAAAGCAACCGATGAAGGAATGCAAGAAAACGCAACATTTGAATTAAGTAAAGTAGAAGGTATTGATGCAATTCTATTTGGACATTCTCATTCCGTCTTCCCGAGTGAAACATATGCAGACATAGAGGGTGTTGATGTTGAAACTGGTAAAATTAACGGTGTAGCGTCTGTTATGCCGGGGTACTGGGGAAATCATTTGGGATTGATTGATTTCACACTTGAAAAGAAAGATGATAGTTGGACTGTTGTAGATTCACAATCTTCTGTACAAGCTATCTATGATAAAGAATCAAATACGCCATTAGTTGATGCAGATCAATCAATTGTTGACGCAGTGCATGAGGAACACGAAGGAACTATTGAATGGGTTAACAGTCCAGTAGGAACGACAACAGCACCAATTAATAGCTATTTTGCGCTCGTTCAAGATGATCCTTCAATCCAAATTGTAACGAATGCACAAAAATGGTATGTCGAAAACTATGTTCAAGGTACAGAATATGAGGGTTTACCAATTCTTTCAGCAGGTGCACCTTTCAAAGCTGGTGGACGTGGAGGAGCGACTTATTACACTGATGTTCCTGCAGGAGAAATTGCGATCAAAAATGTAGCAGATATGTATTTATATCCTAATACGCTGCAAGCTCTTCTTATTAATGGGGCGGATGTGAAAGAATGGCTTGAAATGTCAGCTGGACAATTTAATCAAATTGATGCATCTTCTACTGAAGAGCAAGAGTTAATTAATGTAGCATTCCCGACTTATAACTTTGACGTAATTGATGGTGTTTCTTATCAAGTCGATGTAACACAACCTGCAAAGTATGATGATAAAGGAAATGTCGTTAATCCAGATGCAAGCCGTATCGTAAATTTACAATTTGAAGGCAAAGAAGTTTCAAGTGAACAGAAGTTTATTGTCGTAACAAATAACTATCGAGCTACTGGTGGTGGTAATTTCCCTGGTATTAGTGCTGACAAAGTTATCATTGAATCACCGGATGAAAACCGCCAAGCGATAATCAATTACATTTTAGATAAACAAACGATTAACCCTTCAGCTGATATGAATTGGTCATTTGCACCAATTAATTCTGAGCTGAATGTAACATTTGAGACTTCTCCTGAAGCTACAAAATATTTAGAGGGAGAAAAAATCGCTTATATTGAAACACTTGAAAGTGGTTTTGCGAAATTCTCAATCGATTTAGTTGGAGATCAGCAAGGTAACGACGACAACGAGAATAACGAGAACAACGAAAATAACACTGATGACAACGAGAATAACAACAACGATAACGAAAGTGAAACTGAAAGCAAACAGTTTACTGATGTACCTGAAAATCATTGGGCGAAACAGTATATTGATGAATTGACAGCTATGGAAATCATCAAGGGAAAATCAGCAACAATATTTGACCCGAATGCAAATGTCACTCGTGCTCAATTTGCATCATTAATTGTACGCTCTCTTGGTTTAACTGCTACAAATGAATCACCATTTACAGATGTCTCAGCTGAACAAGCAGCAGAAATTACTGCAGCGTTTGAAGCAGGCATTGTAACAGGGAAAACATCAACAATATTTGACCCAAGTGCATCAATTACTCGTGAACAAGCAGCAGCTATGTTAATACGTGCTTATAATGTGAAGATGGATACAACACACACGCCGTCTACAGAATTATCATACAGTGATGCAAGTAGCATTGGGGATTGGGCAAAAGACTATGTTACCTCAGCAAATGAGCTAGGCATGATGACCGGTTACCTAGATGGTTCTTTTGGTCCAAGCAATACTGCTACACGTGCACAAGCAGCGAAAGTTATTTATATGTTATTACAACAATAACAAATGAAAGAAAAAAGGATGACCTTTTCTGATATGCTCCCCTTAAGGTAGACAGATTAAAAAATAAAATCTGATTACCTTAAGGGGGCTTTTTTATGTCCAATAAATTTTTCTCTATTGAATTTAAACATGAAGTGGTGAGGGCATA